>JBNMHH010000148.1:0-5243 GCA_050872665.1 Helicobacteraceae bacterium | reverse complement strand
TTTCTAATGGGCGTGGGCATCGTGGCAGAAAAAAGTAGCGTTTGTCGCTCACGCGGAATAAAGCGAAAGATTTCCTCAATGCTCTCTAAAAAGCCCATATCAAGCATTTCATCGCTTTCATCAAGGACTATGAATCGCGGATTAAAATTCGCAATCCTATCATTTCGCAAATGGTCTAAAAGGCGACCGGGCGTTGCTACCATAACCTTTGGCTTTTTTTGCAATAAATCGATTTGTCGCCTTATGCTTTGTCCGCCGTAAATGCAAATCGTTTTGGTGCGGAGGAATTTGCCTAGCTTAAAGACTTCATCACTGATTTGCATAGCGAGTTCGCGCGTGGGCGTGATAATGAGAGCCTCAATGTCGCTATTTTGCTCTAGCATATTTAGGATAGGAATCGCAAATGCCGCCGTCTTGCCCGTGCCTGTCTGGGCTTGGGCGATTAAGTCGTGTCCCTCTAGCACGAGCGGAATCGCGCTTTGTTGCACGGGGCTAGGGTCTTTGAATCCCGCCTCTGCAATACCTTTTAACACTTTTGATTTTAGATTGAATGTCGCAAAATTATTACTCATAAATAAACTCATAAAATTGTGATTAAAAAAAGCGCATTATAGCGAAAGTTATTTAAAATATTTGCTAATTTTATATTTTGATTTGTAACAAAATGACACAATATTTAAAAATATAATAGAAATCTTTGCTTAAAAATACTTAAATTAAATACATATAATTTATATTACAAAATATTAAAAAAGCGCAAAGATAGGCAATTTTCACATATATCTATGATTGTAAATTCGATAAAATTATGATAAAAATTTTTAGGCATTTTATGGTATAATATATCATATTTTTGATATAAAGGGATTTTATAATGTATTGGAATGGCGAGTTGTTAAATGCTGCTGGGGACGGCGATTTGGCAAAAGTAAAACAATGTATAAAAAATGGCGCGGATATAAATATCAAAGATGAGCAATTTGGGCAAACCGCCTTAAAGTTGGCTTCAAATATGCAGTATATGAAAGTCATTAAAAATATGACTGATGATGATATGAATCTTAGCACAAAACATAAAAAGCATAGCAATGATGACAAAATTGCGCTATTAGTGGCTTTGGATAATGCGGATTTTGAATCTATCGAATCCCTAATTGGGGATTTTGATAACAACGATTCAAACAATAAAGGTGGCGCTACTGCGCTTATGTTAGCTTCTTGGGGCGGACATTTTTCGGTGGTAAAGTATTTGATTGAAAATGGTGCGAATCTTGAGGCAAAGAATGATGACGGAGAAACTGCGCTAATGTGGGCTGTAAGCTGGAAAAGATTAAGAATAGTGAGATTGCTAGTAAATCACGGCGCATTGATTAACACCACAAATAATAACGGTGAAACTGCCTTGATGATTGCCTCAAATGGGGGAGATTTGGATATTGTTCGATTCCTAGTGGCACAGGGTGCAGAAATTGAAAGCAAAAATAGCGAGGGTTGGAATGCCATAATGTTCGCTTCAGCACACGGACACTTGGATATAGTAAAATTTTTGATAGAAAATGGTGCAAATACTGCGACAAAAGATAAATATGGCAAAAATGCTTTATATTGGGCTAGAAATGATGAACTAAAAGAGTTTTTGACAAATACAGAGGCAAATCAGCAAAATAAAGATGATGATTTTTTGATAGCAAATTTACAAGAAGAAAATCTTTTATAGGTTTTGCCGTTATTGCGAGGGCTTTTGTTATAAACAATCTATTTTATTTTGGATTGCTTTGGTCGCTCTGCTCCCTCGCAATGACGCAATAACGAATTTGTGGATTGCTTCAAATTGCTACGCAATTTTCGCAATGGCGAAGTTACCAATTCAACAAAGCCACTACACAATTCTTGCAATGGCGAAGTTTTGTAAAATTTTGCTTCGTTATGGTTTCGCCACTGCCTTGCAATGGCGATTTCACAAACAATGTATTAGAATTTCTTTTTATCCGCGTCTGTGAGAATATCTTTTGCGATATTGCTAACTTTAGAGCTGATTTGCGATGAGTTATTGGCGATTTTGACATTTTCTTTTGTTACGCCCTCTAATTCGCCGATAACTTCGTTAATCTGCGTTACGCCACTTGTTTGCTCTTTAATCGATTCGCCCATATCGTTAATGCTTTGCGACAATATATTGATATTTGCTTCGATTTCGCCCAAACTTTTTTGTGTGCGCTCAGCCAATTTTCGCACCTCATCGGCGACAACGGCGAATCCGCGTCCGTGTTCCCCAGCTCTTGCCGCCTCAATGGCTGCGTTAAGTGCTAGTAGATTGGTTTGGTCGGCAATGTCGCGGATAATGCCAATAACATTTTTAATATCCTCGCTTTGTGCGATAACCTCTCCAGCGCGTGAGCTTACATCTTGCATAGCAGCTGTAATCTCTTTGATATTTGAAGCAGTTTGCTCTAGCGAAGAGGCTTGAGAATTTGTTAGATTCGTAAGGTTTTGCACCTCTTTTGACAATGAATCTGCCTCGTTAGATAGCGAATGCGCGAAATCTGATGAAGTTTTTAGCATTTTGCGGATTTCCTCGCCCAAAGTGTTTGTAACGGTTTCCACCCTGCCGTGCGCGTCTTTTACCTCTGTGCTGAAGTCCAAATTCGTAAAGCTGTCAAACACGCGGTTGATTTCATCTAAGTCATTACCCACTTGCGTAGCTAGTAGATCTATTAGCTCATTTACTGAATCGCGTAGTGTGTTTAGTTGTGGATTGCTACCGCTAAGTGTAATTCGTTTGTCTGTGTAGCCCTTTTTGCAATGCTCAATCACGCCCAAAGATTCTTTTACAAGCGCAGCATCAATATCTAGTGATTTTTTGGTTTTCTCGACATTACTATTTATCTCTAATCCCATTTTGCCAAGCTCATCTTGTGCGACAATTTTTAGCAATTCAGGCAACGATTTAGATTCGTGGTTGATATATTTAAAAAATCCAAATAGCGTATCAGAGATTTTATGGATTCGCACTGCGATTGTGGAGTTGATATAGAAAAAGCTCACTGCAATGACAATCAAAATACCCACAATAGAAACAGCCACAGTGATAAGCTGCATTTGTCTCAAAGGTGCTAATATGCTAGAGTTTGGTGCGAAAACTGCCACACTCCAATACTTCCCAGCATTAGGAATCACCTCAAAGCTATTCATCGCAATTTTACCCTTTGCGCCTGTGGTATTTTTATAATCCAAAGCTACTGTGCTATGCTCTCTATGAGCCTGTGCTAAATTTTGCGCTTCTGCAGTTGGATTCACATCGGTTAGCAATTTACCACGAGTATCAGTGGATAGGCTGTTGATTACAGCTATGCCATTCATTAGTAGGAATCTTTGGTCGTTGTCATATACCTTCAAACTTGCATCTGATAGTCTTTTTTCCAAGTCGTCCATATTTACAGATAGTGCCACAACTGCCACAACTTGCTTTTGTGCATTGGTAATAGGCAACGCTATATTATAAGCATAATGTCGCTCTCCACCAATATTCATATACAATGGCTCATCTACTTCTAACTTGCCACTTTTTAGCGCATTTTGCACGGCTACAAGCTGATTTAGCGCGTTACCTATTGCGATAGGTTTAGTAGTCCCTTTTGGCTTATGTAGCACCCCTAGAGCAATCTGTCCATTAGGCAAATAGTAGCTTGTAGGCACATTTGAGATAAGATTCGCAAATCGTTGATTTATCACCAAAAAGCCATAATTAACATACTCATTATTTGCTGCCGCCTCTAAAACATTAGAGATTGCGCCCATATCAGTAGTATGCCCATCTATAATAAAATCCTCTATAATGCCCTTAGCAGTCTGTGCAGAAGCATAAGCAGACTCATTTGAGCCTAAGATAAAATTCTTATACCGCGCTGCAGTATTTGTCAGCGTAGATGTCGCTTCCTGCTCTAGTGTAGATTCAATAGCAGTGCTAAGAATAAACGCCAACCCTGAAATAACAAAAATCACAATAAAAGAAAATATAGTTATAATCTTTTGTGCGATAGATAGCTTGTTGTAGTAATTCATCGTGTTACCCTCGTTGTTGAAATTATCTAAAGTAAAGTCCGCATTCTATCTAAAAAATGCGAAAATTTACATTAAAATCTAGCAAAATTTCACAAATTTTATCTAAAATGGTAGAACGATGAAGTTCTTAGCAATTATAGTTCCACTTAATTAAAAATATTTATATCGAATCTAACTTTAAGTTTGAATCGATACAATCCTAAGCACATTTTTAATTTTAAGGAGAAGTCAATGAAAAAAAGCATTGTATTTTTTGAAGCAAAGGGCGGTAGCGATAAAGGACCTGATGGGTATCGCAAGGACACTATGCCTATGGTAAATGCACTTAAAGCAAAAGGCTGGAATGCGGAGGTAATCTTTTTTACCGATGATATTTTGCGCAATGAATCCGAGCGTAATAAGATTTATGAGGAAGCAAAGGCGAAGTTTGATGGCTATGTTTCGCGCGTAAATCCGGGGAATCTAAAAGAGGAAAAACTCTATTTTGATGTATTGCGAAAGCTCTGTGATTCGGGATTAGTGGGTATGCCTCACCCTGATGCGATGATAGGCTATGGCGCAAAAGACGCGCTTACTAAACTACGCAACACCGAGCTTGTGCCTACGGACACGCTTGCATACTACGAGCCAAACGAAGCGGCGCGAATCGGCGTGAAATGGGAAGCAGGTGGCGAGCACGACTTTAAGAAAAATTTCCCCAAAACTTTGGCAAAAGGCGAGCGCGTGCTAAAGCAAAATCGTGGCTCCACAGGCGAGGGAATCTGGCGTGTGAGGCTAGAGGACGCAAGTGCTTATGGCAAGGTAGATTCACTCCCACTTGATACCAAAATCATTTGCACAGAGGCAAAGGATAATCACAGCGAAAACCGACAACTAGGCGAGTTTATGGACTTTTGCGAAGTGTATTTGAAAGGCGATAATGGAATGCTCGTGGATATGACATTTTTGCCACGCATAAAAGAGGGCGAAATACGAATCCTAATGCTTTATAAAACGCCTGTGTATGTTGTGCATAAAAAACCAGCTGAGGGTGGCGATGCGTTTTCTGCGACACTCTTTAGCGGGGCAAAATATCGCTACGATGAGCCAAAAGATTGGCAGAGCCTTATTGATTGGTTTTTGGCGCAGCTCCCTGAAATCCGCTCCAAACTTGGCAACTATGATTTGCCACTCATTTGGAC
>JBNMHH010000147.1:0-5288 GCA_050872665.1 Helicobacteraceae bacterium | reverse complement strand
GGCGATTCTATGAATCGCCCCGCAATGACGGAATATTATAGATACACACTTGATTCGTAGTCGATTCGTGTTAGCGTAATCGCAATCGAAGTAATGGTGGTGTGGCTTTTGTATTTGTGAAAAATTTCGGGCGTGAGACTAGACTAATGGTCTGCGAATGCCCGAAACTTTTCACAAGTGCGAAATTGCATACCCAAGAACAAATTGTCGCGTTAATCCCGCGCTATGAATCGTAGCGACACATTCGGCGTAACCACCACGCTTTTTGAGCCATTTGCCGATTGAATAATTAGCGTTTTGTGGATTCGCGCGTAATATTTCATTAGCATCATTTGTAGCACAGGCTCAATGCTTGGGGCAAACCACGCGCTATTTGTGATAGCAATCATTATCTTTGGGTCGCCATCAAACGCACGGCTCGTTGTCGCCTCATAGCAAATCGCCGAGCGAAAGCTAAAATTCTCCGTCTCTATGTCGTTTCGCACATTGTCGCTTTTATCAAATCCGCGCGTAATGTCAATCTTAAATAGTTTCTTAAAAATCTCCGCAAAGACTTTCGGCACGGGCGCATACTCGCCAAATGGCGCAAGAAAAATCTTATCGGCATATTGCCACTGCCCTTTTTCAAATACAAAAAGGCTATTAAAAGTCGCTTTAGTGCCATCGGCATTGTGTCCGCCACGCTGTGCGCCCACAATAATGGTGATTTGGTGGCTTAAATCAAGCAGTTGCTCCATTAAAGGCTCACGCCCTTTTTGATTGATACGCATTGGGAACGCCGTCTCAGGCAAAATCACCACATTTGCGCCCATTTCAATGCCCTCATTTATGTAGCGCAGATTCCGCGCGATTGCCCTGTCGTATTCATTCCATTTGCTGTTTTGATTGACATTCATCTCAGCAATAAAGACTTTTTGGGGCATTTCAATTTCTGCGTGGCTAAAATCAATCACAAAGATTAGCGGGATTAGCGCAAATGAGGCAATTTTGCGATTGCGCTTTTTGGATTCGCACTCATTTGATTCGCGCGACTTTTGCAAAAAGTGTAACCAAATCGCCACGCAACTCACAATAAAAATAAAAGAAATTTTATCCACACGCAAAATACTAAAAGAAAATAGCAATTCAACCACAAGCCAATCAAAGCCAAGCACAGGGATAACCCCGATTGCCGCCAACGCAGCTATGCGAAAAATTTTATTATTAAAAAATAAAAGAAAATAAAATACGATTCCATAACCCACCGCTACGCCAAAGATTCCCACCCACATTAAGTAGGGCGAAGGCGTGAATCTAAAGCTAAGATTCGTCCAATAAAACCACAAAATCCCCACAAAAAAGCCAAAAAAGAAGCGATATTTTCTATCGACTTTTAGCGCACTAGCCACCGCAATAAGCGCGAAAATGGTGTTGATATAGGGCAGATACGCCGTAATTTGCTTACTTTCCTCATCAATGTTAAGATAAGTAAAAATATTTAGATAGATTGGCGCACTAAAGATTAGCGCGTAGATTAGGGCGATAAAGGCGTTTTTGGTGAGTTTCTTAAAGCAATTTGCGCATTTTTTTTTAAAGCATATTTTTTGAGATTCGTTTAAATTTTTACTCAAATTCGCGGAATTTTTGGTAGAATTTCGTTTTCTAAAGAGTGAGGATAGATTCAAATTTTCAACTCCATTTAGGATAAAATGACGCGAAATATTAGCGTAAAAATTAAATTTTTCATAGGAATCTTGCGTGTATTTTGACATAATTATTATTTTAATGGTGATTATTTTAGCACTAAAGGGGCTTTTCACAGGGCTAATCCGCGAATCGTGTAGCATTGTAGGCATAATCGGGGGCGTTTTACTCGCATCGCGCTTTAATGTCGCGTTAGGCGAGGCACTAAATTCGTTACTAAAGATTCAAAGTCCCACTTTGGTAAATCTTGTAGGATTCGTGGCGATTTTGGGGGCTATGTGGATTTTCGCGCTTGTGATTGCGGAAGTTTTGGTGCGATTCGTGCGCTTTATCAAACTTGGCGTGGCGGATAAAGTGCTTGGCGTGGGGATTGCGGCGATTAAAATATTTTTGATTTTATCTATCATATTTTTTACATTTTCAAAAATCAATTTTCTTGCGAGTTGGACGATGAAACTGCGCGATACAAGCATTTTGTATCCTACGATGATAAAAATCGGCGATGTGATTGTAAAAACAGACTTTGCCACTGAAATGCGCGAAAATATCACGCAACAAGTGCAAAATGGCGTAAGTGAGATTACAAATCAAGTAAATCAAAGCATAAATTCGGCGAATCAAGGCGCAAATCCAAATGCGAATCAAAGCGCGAATCGCGGTGCAAATCAAGCGAATCGCGCGAATCCACCTAAAAAGGATTAGATTTTGTTTTCAAATTTTTATATAAAAGGGCGCATTGAAAAAGCCGAATCTTTGCGTGAGCTAGGCAAAAATCCTTATGATAATAATGCCAAAAAAGATTTATCAAATGCCGAGTTTATCGCCAAATACGAGGAAAACGCACTTGATTCAACAGCGGCAGCGGAAAGCGAAGCGATTCATAGCATAAATGATTTCATCGCTGGGCGTGTGAAACTAATCCGCCTTATGGGGAAAGCGGCGTTTATGGATATTGAAGATGAGAGCGGGATTTTGCAGGTTTATATTAGCAAAAATGATTTAGATGATGAATTTGTTATGCTTAAAAAATGCCTTGAGGTGGGCGATATTGTGAGTGTTAGTGGCTATCCATTTAAGACTAAAACCGCTCAACTTACCATCCACGCGAAGTCTTTTAAGATTTTAACCAAAGCTATAATCCCGCTACCCGAGAAATTCCACGGGCTAAGCGATATTGAATTGCGCTATCGCCAAAGATATTTGGATTTGATAGTTAATAGCGAGGTGCGAAATACTTTTAGGCTAAGAAGTGAGATTATCGCGCTTGTGAGGGAGTTTTTTAAGGGCAAAGGATTTTTAGAAGTGGAGACGCCAATGCTCCACCCAATCCCCGGTGGCGCGAATGCAAAGCCATTTATCACGCACCATAATGCGCTAAATGTCGAGCGATATTTACGAATCGCGCCTGAGCTTTACCTAAAAAGGCTTGTGGTGGGCGGTTTTGAGCGCGTCTTTGAAATCAATAAAAGTTTTCGCAACGAGGGCATAGACCACAGCCACAACCCCGAATTTACGATGATTGAGTTTTATTGGGCTTACCACAATTACAAGGATTTGATTGCGCTGACAAAGGAATTTTTTGTGTTTTTGCTAGATTCGCTAAAACTTGGGCGGATTTTAGAGTGGGATTCACAAAAAATCGATTTTAATAAATTTAGCGAGATTAGCTACAAAGATTCGCTATGTGAAATAGGGCAGATTCCACGCAAAATCATCGAATCTAAAAGCGATTTAGAGGCGTATTTAAAAAATGCCAAAATCGAAGTGCCAAAGGGGCTAAATTACGGCAAACTTTTGGCTTTGGCGTTTGATAATTTTGTCGAATCAAAACTCATAAATCCTACATTTATCACGGATTTTCCCATTGAGATTAGCCCCCTTGCGAGGCGTAGTGATAGCAATCCCACAATCGCTGAGCGATTCGAGCTATTTATCGGTGGCAAGGAAATTAGCAACGGATTTAGCGAGTTAAACGACCCGCAAGACCAATTAGCGCGGTTTAAAGCGCAGGTGGCAGAGAAAGAAAAGGGCGATGAGGAAGCCCAATATATGGACGAGGATTTTGTGTGGGCTTTGGGTTACGGAATGCCACCCACAGCGGGGGAAGGCATAGGAATCGATAGGTTAGTAATGTTACTAACTAATCAAAAAAGTATAAAAGATGTGCTATTATTCCCAGCAATGAAACCCATAAAACAAAATTTTAGCGTGGAATCAGGCGAATCTAGCGAAGATTCAAGCGAATCTAAATCAAAATGAAAGGACAAACAATGACATATTTAGAAAGCCAAGATAAAGAGATTTATGAGCTAATCCAAAGCGAGTGGAAGCGACAAGAGAGCTATTTAGAGATGATTGCAAGTGAGAATTTCACATTCCCCGCAGTCATCGAGGCTTTGGGAAGTGTGCTAACAAACAAATACGCCGAGGGCTACCCCAATAAGCGATATTATGGCGGTTGCGAATTTGTCGATGGCATAGAGACTATCGCCATTGAACGCGCCAAAAAATTATTTGGTTGCGCTTATGCAAATGTCCAGCCACACTCAGGCTCACAGGCAAATTCCGCCGTGTATGCCGCGCTTTTAAAGCCTTATGATAAGATTTTAGGTATGAGCCTAAATCACGGCGGACACCTCACACACGGCGCAAAAGTAAGCCAAAGTGGCAAAACTTATCAAAGTTTCTTTTATGGCGTTGAGATGGATGGGCGAATCGATTATGACAAACTCGCCCAAATCGCGCAGATTGTAAAGCCAAATATCATCGTGTGCGGATTTTCTGCTTACACTAGAGAGCTAGATTTTGCGCGATTCCGTGAGATTGCCGATAGTGTGGGGGCGATTTTATTTGGCGATATTGCCCACATTGCGGGGCTTGTGGTGGGCGATGAATATCCAAATCCATTTCCGCACTGCCATATTGTTACCACAACTACGCACAAAACCTTGCGCGGTCCGCGCGGTGGCGTAGTTTTGACAAATGATGAGGAAATCGCAAATAAAATCAACAAAGCCGTTTTCCCCGCCACGCAGGGCGGTCCGCTAATGAATGTCATCGCCGCAAAAGCTGTGGGATTCAAAGAAAATCTAAAGCCAGAGTGGAAAACTTATGCCAAGCAAGTCCGCGCAAACGCACGAATCTTAGGTGAAGTTTTTGTAAAAAGAGGCTATAATATCGTAAGCGGTGGCACGGATAATCACTTGGTGCTAATGAGCTTTGTGGATAAGGCTTTTAGTGGCAAAGTGGCTGAAAACGCGCTTGAAAAGGCTGGAATCACGGTAAATAAAAATATGGTGCCCGGCGATACACGCAAGGCAATAGAGACAAGCGGTTTGCGAATCGGCTCTCCCGCGCTGACTTCGCGCGGTATGAAAGAGGGCGAGTTTGAATTTATCGCAAATAAAATTTGTGATATTTTAGATGATATAGAAAATGTCGCTTTACAAGATAAGATTCGCGCAGAAATAGCGGACTTTAGCAAGGATTTTAAGATTTATGAAAAGGCGATTTTTTAGCAAAGATAAAGGAAAAAGTTAATGAGAATTATGGACGATTTGCGGCTTATCAAGGTGGATACGAGCCATTATTATCAATATGATAGC
>JBNMHH010000146.1:0-5289 GCA_050872665.1 Helicobacteraceae bacterium | reverse complement strand
TGGCAATAATCCCGCTTTTTAGCATAGTGCCAAAAGCCCCGCATTTAGAGTATTTTGGTGGCGACAAAAAGAGCTATTTCGCGCTTTTTAAAAACAAAAATCTTATGATTTTAAATATTAGCGTGGCGGTGCAGAAATTTTTGATGACTTTTGTCTTTGTGCTTGTGCCTGTGGTGCTTGTGGGGCATTTGGGAATGGAGAAGGAAAATATTTGGATTGTCTTTAGTTTGTCCGCTGTGGCTGGGATTTTCTCAATCCCGCCTAGTATGATAATTGCTGAGCGCAAAAAACTACCCAAAGAAATGCTACTTTTTTCAATCGCGCTATTTGGCGTGGCATTCGCGCTAATGGGTTTTGGCGATAATGCTAGTGGGGATAAATCGCTTATTTTTTATGCACTTGGCGTGATAATCTTTTTTAGCGCGTTTTGCATATCCGAGCCGATTTTGCAAAATTTGGCGTCCAAATACCCCAAAATGCGCGATAAAAGTTTGTCGCTTGGAATCTTTACGACATTTGGATTCATAGGCTCATTTTTGGGTGGTATCGTGGCAGGGTGCGTGTATGAGGTGGAAAGCGCGGACTATATCGTGGCGGTGGTAATGATAGTGTGGTTTGCGCTAATGTTAATGCTAAAAAATCCACGAATCCAAGAAAATCTATATATTAAGATAGATTCGGGTGAATCTAGCGTTGATTCGGCAGATTCGGCGGCGGATTCGCGCTATAAATCAATCGCCGAAATCAACGCAATTTATGGCGTAATCGAATCCTACATAAATAACAATGAAAATCTTTTGGTAGTAAAATTTGACAATACGCAAATTAGCAAAGATGAGCTATTAAAGGCGATAAAGGCATAGATTCGCCCAAACCGCGCTTAAAAACTAAAAGGGCAGGGTGATATTTGCGTTAGGCAAAATCGCTCCCCACCTCGTCATTGCGAGGCATTGCAAATGCCGAAGCAATCCGCCACCTTCTTTTCGTCATTGCGAGGGTGAATCATAGATTCGACCGAAGCAATCCACGAATCGCAAAATTAAATAGATTGCTTCGTTCATTTCACTCACTCGCAATGACGAATGGGGTTGGATTGCCACAAAAATTTACTATGCTTAAGTATGACAATAAATCGCAACCGCTAATTATTATTTGAACATTTTAAAAAAGTAAATCTTTACCTTGTCATTGCGAGGACGAATCACAGATTCGACCGAAGCAATCCACGAATCACAAAATTGAATAGATTGCTTCGTTCGTTACACTCACTCGCAATGACGGAGTGGATTATTTTGTTTATTTTGCTCACTTGTAATGACGATTGGATTGCTTCGCCTTGCCTTTGGCAAGTCTCGCAATGACAGAGTAGATAAGTTCGTCATTGCGAGGGCGAATCGCAGATTCGACCGAAGCAATCCACGAATCTTAAAAGCAATCCACTTAATAAAATAGACATAAAAAAGCAGTGGCGCAAATCACAAAGATTTGCAAACCACCGCCAAAGCGGATTTACCCTAACGCCAACGCATTAGAATTTCCCTGTTCTGCCACCGCCTCTAGTATTTTTCGCCTCACCTGAATCTACGCCGTAGTTACGCTTATCATCTTGCGCTTTGCCTTTGACATAGATAAATGAGCTGGTATTCCATCTAGTAGGGCTAACTAGAGTGCCTGTTGTGTTGCCATTGGTGTCTGTTTGATTCGTGCCATTCCAATATGCGTTGTATAGTAAGAAATACGGCATTGACAGCGCATTACCAGCATTATCCACGAAATTGCCGTGTAATATATTTAGCTTATGTGTGCCTTGATTGCCACTGCCATAGTTTATGGTTTGTAGTCCGTTGGATACGCTTGTGCTTACGCCACTTATATTTACGCCACCGCTTTCTACGCTCATCTTAGAGGTTGTCATAAGGTTGCCATTATTGTCGCCAAATGTCTTATCTATCCACCAGCCTTGTTGTGTAGGAGAGCGTGAATCTGTGCTATTGTAATTCGCTCCTGTGATTCTTGCTACTTCATCTAGGTTGCAGTATTCGCATTGAAATTCATACCATACTTTTGTAGGAGAGATACTGCCACCTGCGCTATTACCACTGCCATTATCTGTGTCTATGGAGTTGATTCGCGCTCGTAGGATTGCTAAATCACCGCCTTGGTCAATCCTAACATCTTCATATTTTGGATAGTAGGTAGTCTCTGATGGGAAAAGTGCAAAGTTCATCTCTGCTGGGAATCCATTGGGGAATTTATTAGAGTCTATGATTACAGGCTCACTTTTCATAGCTGGTGTAAATGGCGTGTCTTTATCTTTTTGCACTTTTATGATTGCATTTGGTTCTGCTACGCCATTTTCAAATTTACTTGCCTCTACGATAAAGTCTGTGCCGTCCTTGTTGATTAGCTCAAAGTAAAATCCAGAGCCACTCATAGAGTTATTATTACTACTCATTTGAAATTTCATATTTTGTGCTGCGCAGTTTTTGCTAAAGGTCGTTACGGTATTGCCCATATTATCTAGTGCTGTTATTTGTATTTTATTACCTTTTTCTACAGCTGGTGAAGTGCCCTGTCCGAAATATAGCACTCTTGCTGGTTCGCCTTTGTCATTTTGCACTACTACTTTGAAATTATATGGGACTATTTCATACTCAAAGTTTAGCCCCAATCGTCTAGGATAAGGGCAGGGGAATTTATCACCATTATCTGGGTCTTTTGTAGCGTTGCATAGTCCGCTGCCCTCTTGGTCAAATATCTTTTCATCTAGTTTTTTGTCATATATTTGCACTACGGCTTCCCCTACGATTGCGTATCCTATTTTGCCTGTGTTGTCAGTCGTGCTTTGTATGGTGAGGACATTTTCTTGTGTAGTAGGCACACTAACATCAATAATCCCCTTTCTTATCGATGCGTCTGTTGAAGATGCTTCAGGAGTCTTTCCGCAACTGCCCACTTGAGTTGTAGTGGTGGGTGGGATAGTATTGGCATTAGTTATGCCTAGTGGTTTAAAGACATTTGGACTATTTGCATCATCGCCTGTTAATATGCCATTTATATCGCTATTTGCATCTACACCTGTATCCACTTCACCTTGTGAATTCAACGCTCGCATATTCGCTACACTTATGGTTATTGGGCTTCCTATTTTCACTACGGGTTTGCGATACCATCTACTATTACTATGTTTTGGAGCTATCTCTATTTTACCTTGAGATTCGCTATAGTTTCGTGTTTGTGTGGTAGAGAGCAGATTTTCACATATTGTGCCACTTGTTGCACCTGTGCAATTGCTTGTGCCTGCATAAGTGCTATTGCCAAATTTTGCTTGAATGTTTCTAAATTCATAGCTATGTGGCGCGACAAATATGGGTGCTTCTGCTTCTCTGCTATCTCCCTCTTTAGATTCGCCATTGCATTTGATTTTATACTCGCCACTAATCTTAAAGGCATCTTTTGCTGTATAGATAAAGTCCGTAGATTTGCCTGTAGCTTTTGCTAGTGCTCTACCTATGGCATTGTTTGAAATGATTGTAGGCACAGCTTCGCCACTTTCTATTTGGGTGTCATCTTTAGTAGTAATCTCGCAGGTTACTTTTGATAATCCCGATTCTAGCTTACCAGCTTGCATATCCTCGAAGATTCTAAATTCCACATCTTTTGTGCCAGAGATTTTGGTATGGACTCTAGATTGGATTTGCCCTGTTTTGCTGTCATTTTTATCTAGTATGACTAGATTGCCTAGTGGCTCTACAGGGTCTGTAATCCAATCCATTTCTGGGGCATTAAACGCAGAGTATTCGCAAGGTCCTATGAATCCATCTACACTTTTATATTGAAACTCAGGGAAGCGAATCGTTTGTCCGCCTTGATTATCATAATAAACCGTCATATTTGAATCCGCTCGTTGCTCCCAAGGCTTATAGCAAAATCTCGTTACATTTTGGTTATACATATCCCAGCTCTTCATTTTTGCTACGCATTCTTCTTTTGTATTGCAGTTTGGCTTATAGTAGTATCTTGTGCCCATAGTGTCATTATCGCAGTTTGTAGTTGCTACGACTTTGCCCTCTTTTTTATCCACGCATTTTGCTATGGTATTAAAATTTTTCTCTTCTGCGCAGTAAAAATACGCATCTACAGGCTCATCACTAGCCATTTTATCTGTTTGGAAAAATACATGATATGCGGCAGAGACGCCACCATACCAAAACTTTTCAAAGCCATTCATTTCGCAACTTGTAAAGTTGCAATATTTTTCACTGCGCTCTGTTTCGGTTACTGTGTCATCTTTTAAATCTAAGTTCCATTTCCACTCTTTCATATTGCATCTTCCACTAGCATCACTACTATAGCATAAGGTAGTCATATTAGCATCTTTATAGCTACAAAAGATAGCGGCTTTTGGCAGACAATAGCCTTCTTGCTCTTTGTCATTTTTGGGGTTTTTTGCATAGCTTTTAGTATGTCCAAATTTCTTAAGACAGCGATATACTTTACCCGTGCAATGGACGCTGTCATTTTTACCACAACCTTTTTCTTGCTCTGGTCCGCCACCGCCACCAGCAAAGGCGGTCGTGCTAAATCCAAATGTGAGTAACATCGCAAAAATCAACTTCGTAGTTTTATCGAATCTAAATAGTCTCATATTCTACCTCCGAATCATAAAGTGTGGCATTATAACACAATCTTACGAAAATAAATAAATTTTAAATATTTTTTTTGTGATTCGTTAGAAATCCAAAATATCAATGATTTTATGCTACAATTCGCGCTATGAGTAAAGAGAAAAAGATAGAAAAAATCATTGATACTTATAAAAGTATGCTGTCAATCCTTGTGGTTTCGCTTTTTGGTATGATTGCGTATTTGTTTGTCAATGTCGATAGTATGTCATCGCTAAAAATTGCCATACTTATCGGTGGAATCGTGCTTGGTTGCGTGGCAATCAGCATTGGAGTTTGGCTATATATAAGAAATCTTAATGAATTGGAGAAAATAGAATGACTACTCTTGTGCTAATATTTTCATTTATGGCGTTTATGGCGTTTCTAGGGATTATCACGCTTTTTATGCTTAAGATAAGTGCGGTGTGATTGCAGATTCAAACACTTTGTCATTGCGAGACTTGCCAAAGGCAAGGCGAAGCAATCCAACCCCATTCGTCATTGCGAGGCAAAGCCGAAGCAATCTATTTAATTTTGCGATTCGTGGATTGCTTCGGTCGAATCTACGATTCGCCCTCGCAATGACGATTCCCACACCCCGTCATTGCGAGAAAATCCGTAG
>JBNMHH010000145.1:0-5323 GCA_050872665.1 Helicobacteraceae bacterium | reverse complement strand
GTGGCAATCTATTTTATTTTTTATTGTGGATTGCTTCGGCGAATCTGCGATTCGCCTCGCAATGACAAGAATTGTAGATTCGCACTTGATTCGTAGCCGATTCGTGCAACGAATCGCAATCGAAGTAATGGCGGTGTGGCTTTTGTATTTGTAAGAATTTTTGGGATTGAGACTAGACTTGGAGTCTGCGAAATCCCAAAAATTCTTACAAGTGCGAAATTGCATACCCCAGAACAAATTGCCACCCCACCTTGCCTAAAAGTTACTCTTATGCTCTTTATATGTTTTGGAAAAACTATGCTTCCCCGTGCTTCTATCTCTCACAAAATATAGATAATCCACATTCGCAGGGCGAATCGTAGCTAAAATCGCGTCCAAACTCGCGCTTCCCACAGGATATGGCGGAATCCCGCGATTTAGATAAGTATTATACACGCTTTTATCCTTGCGAATCCGCTCTGGCGTAACCTTACTATGCGAAAATTTGCCGTAATTTAGTGAGCCGTCCATTTGCAAGGGCATTTTTGCCTTAAGACGATTATAAATCACAGCGGACACCAAAGGCATTTCGCTAATATCTGCGGCTTCTTTTTGCACGATTGAGGCAATCGTTACATAGTTAAACCACTGCTTTTCGTCATATCGCCCCAAAATCTTTATGGCATTTTTTTTGTGTTCGCGCATTGATTGCGATATGAGATGATTCATCAAATATCTTGGACCGATTTCAAGCGGGACTTTGTAGGTATTTGGGTAAATCACGCCATCTGGATATTTGGCAAATTCATTATAAGCGTCCCATAATGCCTGTTTATCTAGTCCTAATTGCTCATTTATATGCTCGATAAAAAAGTGCATAGTCTCCCCGGGTAGCAAAGTGATAGCCTTTAGCGCGGCTTTATTGCTTGTTAGCTGATATAAAAAGCTACCTTTTGTAGTCGTGCGATTGATTGAATCATTTGGCGTAATCTCAATCCACCCGCTTTGCGGATGCCCAAAAAATCGCAACAAAAATTTGTCGAATCGATTTATGTCTAAATTATTTTTCCTAAAATGTGTTATAATAGCACTAACATCACCTCTTGGCACATTTATGACGCTAGGATATGACGATTCCAAACTAAGATAATAAAAAAGTGATATGAAAAAAAAGCCCAATAGATTAAAAAAGATATATAGTAAAGTCGCAATTTTGCTCATCGTTATCCTCTGCTTTGCATTGGTTTATAAAGTGCTTAGCGATGGATTCCGCATTGAGCGAATCTCAATCGCTAACATAAAAATTGATGGATTATATCTAAAATTAAACAAAAAACTAATCCTTGAAGTAAAAAATATCGACTTACGCAACTTTAAGCGCGAATCAAAAGATTCAAAGCCACCAAAAATCAGCAATATCGCGCAGTTAGTGCGCTATGCTGTGAGTTTGTCATCGTTTTTTGAGAGATTGGATTTGCCACTTATTCAAGCAAAAGATGAAAAATATTTTGTATTTTTTGATGGGCAATCTTTCAAAGTGGATATTCCATATATTTTGGCGGATTTTTCGCTCACTAGCGAAGTGGGCGACATTATGCTTGATATTCAAACGCTAAAAGTCAAAAACGAGGATTTAGACATAAAAGGGCGCATTTTATACTTGGAGCGTGGCGGAATCTTTGCTTTTGATTTAGATTCGTATATCAACAATCGCACTGATAATATGATTAGCTTTCAAGGCGAGACGAATTTCAAATATTTAAGCGTGGTGCTTGATTCCACAAGGCTTGAATCGATTGACATTTTAGCCCCTTACATAAAAATGCTTGATGATGATGTGCACGAGTGGATGTATGAGAGAGCCGAATTTAGCGCAATCACCATAAAACGCGCCTATCTTTACACCAAAACACTTGATAATATCAATAAAGTCGTAAATGACAATCTCTATGCAAGTGGCATTTTAGAAAATGTAAATCTAAACTTTGATGACAATCTAAAGCACATTACCGCGCCTGAAGTGGCGGTGATTTTTGATAAAGGAAGTCTTAGCTTTTTGGTGCAAAATGCGGAATATGGCGCAAATATGGCAAATAATGCGAATCCAAGCGCAAATCAAGCAAATGTGGCGAATCCAAGCGCGAATCCCAAAAATCGCGCCACAAAAATCTCCAAAGCCGCCGTTGAGTTAAGTGGTTTTTTCGAGCCACAGACGCTTTTAAGCATAAAGCTAAATCTAAAAGACGCGCTTTTGGATTCAAATGTCCTAGAGATTTTAAAAAATTACGACATTGACATTCCCGTGCGACAAATTAACGGCATAAATAGCGGACGCTTAACGCTAAATGTGTTGCTCCCCACGGGCAAATTAGAGACTAAAGCGACAGCGGAGGGCAACATAAAAGTCCAAAATTCGCTAACTAATATCGCTGGAATCGACACGCTGATAAAGGACGCAAATATCGCCATAAACAGCGATTTTGTTACCATAAACAAAGCCAAAGTCGGCATTAGCGATATATTAAGTGGCGAAGTTAGCCTAAAAGTCGATACAAATCACCAAAAAATCGACTTAAATCTAAATCCAAGCGTTTTTAATATCAAGAGTGGTGATTCAGAGATTTTGCGCCTAAGCAAAGTCCCGCTTAAGGCGACTATGGACTTTAGCCAAAATTTTAGCGCGAAAATCACTCCGCTTGATATTAGCGTAAATGCGGGAGAAAACGGCGCAATAAATATCAGCGCGAATTTGTCTAATCTCGTGCCTTACGCGCCTATTTTAACGCTACTTGATATGAAAAATGGCAATATCGCACTTAAGATTCCGCAAAATAGCGATTCGATTCTATTAAACGCAAAAGTTGATAAACTAAATTATCCGCTTTATTATCTAAACAAAAATCGCGTGAATTCCCTGCAAATCGAAGGCACAATCAAAGATAATGAGCTAAATTTCATCGACAAAGCAAATAAGCTAAAGCTAAAAATTGCGCTTGATGAGGGCGACATTGATTTAAATATTAGCGATAAATTTATAAATATCGATGAGATTTTGGCGTCCAATATTCCGCTTTTTAAGCAAATGCGCGAGGATTCGGGCGATTCGCAAAAAGATTCGAGTAAAGATTCGCCTACGAATCTTTTGATTGAGGGCAATAATTTGGCTTTTGGGCTTTTTAACTACGATATTCCCTTTGATGAATCGATGCTAAAACTCACCAAAAACGGCTTTGTGGCAAATGGCAAAAATAAAAACGGCATTGCTAATATTATCCTTGATAGCGGAACGATTAGCGTGGAGGCGAATAATTTTAGCGCGGATTTTGTAAATGCTGTATTTGAAAAGGACATAATGGATGGCGGGACTTTTGGCGTCTTTGGAATCTACCGCGAGGGGCGATTCGTGGGCGATATAAGTGCGTTTGATACGAGCGTCAAAGAAATGGCGACTTTGCAAAATATCCTAACTTTTATCGATACGATTCCTTCACTCGTGGTTTTCAAACTGCCCGGCTTTAGCGCAAGTGGCTATGAAGTCGAGGACGCCCAAGTGCGCGTGGGAATCGACAGCAATTATTTGGCGATTGAAAATATCAATATAAATGGAAGCTCCGTTGATATTACGGGCAATGGCGTGGTGGATTTAAATACGCAGGATTTAAATATCCGCTTAGAGCTATCCACAATCAAATCGCTAAGCTCAATCCTAAATAAAATCCCTATCATAGGCTTTTTATTGCTTGGCGAGGATGGCAAAATCACAACGGATTTGACAATCAAAGGCACTTTGCAATCGCCACAAACGGAAATCTCGCTTTTAGAGGACACCGCAAAAGCCCCGATAAATATCCTAAAGCGCGTATTTTCGCCATTCCAAGTGTTAATTGATGAACTTAAAAAAGAAAATAACAAGCGCCGTGGTGCAAGATAAAGGCGTAATTTCTGCTAAAAATGCAGAATTTGCTACAAACAGCTGCAAAAAGTCGCCACAAGACAAATCCACCCCAAAAATCGGCATCGTAATTCCTATCTACAATGTCGCTCCATATTTGCGTGAATGCTTGGATTCGGTGGTAAATCAAACTTACGGCAATTTTTGCGCAGTGCTAGTCAATGACGGCAGCACGGATAATAGCAAAGAAATCGCATTAGAATATGTCGCAAAAGATTCGCGATTCGTCCTAATTGATAAAGAAAATGGAGGATTAAGTAGTGCAAGGAATATTGGAATAGATTATTTTAATAGTGGGTGCAATGTTTGCAATTCGCCTTTAGAATTGCATTCCGCAGATTTTGGGATTTTCGGGGCTTCGCAGACTCCAAGTCTAGTCTCAGCCCCAAAAATCACAAAAAACTACGAAAGCCAAACCGAAAATCCTTCCGTTGTTTTAAATGTCAATTCCACCGAATCGTCATTGCGAGGCGTTGCAAACGCCGAAGCAATCCAAACCGCTCGTTATGCTGAGCGTAGCGAAGTATCCAAATCACACGAATCTAATAAAAACAACGAATCAATGACTCAAAACCGAATCAACAAATCACGCAGATTCTCCCAAAGTCAGCGAATCGCAAACGATTCACAAATCGCCAAAGTGGATTCTTCGCTCAATGCGTTCGCTCAGAATGACGAATCGAGCCACCTAACACTATATACAAATAAAAATGCTACAAACTCAAATCCACCCAAAATCGACTATATTATCTTTTTAGATTCCGATGACTTTTGGGCAGTAGATTTGCTAGAAAAGTGCATTGATTTGGCGCGAATCGCGCACGAATCTAACGCTAACCCCGACATTATTTGGTTTGATTGGAATGAGATTTATGAAGTTAGTGGCAAAATTCAGGGCAGAACTACGATGGAACTATTTGGATTTGCCACACAAACGCAAATCACCGCAACGCAGTGGCTACAAAGGGCAAAAGAGCGTGAAATTTTGCAGTTTTGGTGGGCGTGGAAAGGACTAATCCGCTTTGACTACCTTAGGCGCGTGAATCTGCATTTTTTGGAGGGCATTATTTTTGAGGATAATCTCTTTGGCGTTTTGCTCTTTTTGCAGTGCGAATCCATTGCGATTGTGCCACGCAAACTCTACAATTACCGCATTCGTGGCGGTAGCACGACTAATAGCACAAAATCGCTCCCGCCATTTGTCGCGCCACTAAGGGCGCATTTTAGCACGGATAGCGAGGCGTGGGCGTATTTTTGCGCGTATAGTTTGTGTGAGATGAGTTTGGAATTTGCAACTTTTTGTGCAAATCTTAGTGAAAAAAATCGCGCCAAATCCTGCGAATGTAGCGAATCTAAACTATGCGAATCTATTTTTTTGCCAAACTTTTTAGC
>JBNMHH010000144.1:0-5383 GCA_050872665.1 Helicobacteraceae bacterium | reverse complement strand
TGTAGGATATAGTCTCAAAAAACGCCACGATTTGCGCTTCGCTTACGATTTCAGGTAGATTTAGCATTTTGAATCCCTGCAAAAAAATTAGTGATTTTGTAAGCATAAAATGCTTGTGATTTTTAGGCAATTCTTTATGGGGGATTTTTCTATGGGCGAGTGCGTGGGTTTATTTTTAAAGATAGAATGCGAAAATTTAATTTTAAGGACAAAAAGATGAAAAATTTCAGCATAGTCGCATTTATTGCGTTTATCTTTGTGGGTTGTTCGCAACCACTCGCACACTACACGATTGTTAGCACTAATAGCGTTCCTGTTAGTGGCACGGCACAAAGTGCTTATTTTAGTGGAGAGAGTTGTGTTTGGAGAATTTTTGGCATACCTACGGGCAGTCTCTCATTTCGCGAGAGTGATGCAGTAGCAAAAGCACTACAACAAGCGCACGAAGCTGGATATAAAGTAAATGCTTTAAGCAATGTAACCATAGAATCTAGCAGTTGGACAGCCATATTGTTTGGAAAATCGTGTATAAATGCTAGAGGACAGGCGACAATTATTGGCAAGTGATATTTGGATTTTAAATTATCATTGCAAGATTCGGCGTTAGTCGAATCTTGCTTTGTGATTGTAATTTTACTCTTTAGCCATATCCGCCAAAATAGCAAATTCAGCTGCTTTTTTATTTGCCTCAACGATACTTTTTTCGTGTTCCTTAATTATCAATGCTAAATTACCCTCTTTACAATAACGATTTTTAGCTTCTGCTGAAAAAGCGGACAAAGAAACAGGGCTGTCTATAATGCCACCATTAAACAGCTCTATTATATGCTGTCGCCCTTTATTTTTATCATTGTAAGTAAATGCTGTGTCATTATACCCTTGCTTGATTCCTAGCTTTTTACCGCCACATACATCCTTTATGATTACGCACATTAGGCAATCTGGTAGGACATTTTTATATTGCAAAATTTCTATCGCTAAACTCAATCTCAAACATAGCGTATTAAGCTGTCTATAATTTAACTCTTTTATATTTAGTGAATTTAAAAAACTATTTATATACGATGCCCAGTCTCTACCAAACAAGCCACTAGCATTTAAATCGCCACCACTATTTTCTAAATCGTATGTTATATACATACCCCTATCCCACGCCTCAGCCTTAATATCATATTTCTTTACAAGATACTCAATAAAATTTTCTTGATTATGAAAAACCGATAAATCAAACTCTAAATCGATAAACTTATCTTTCCATAATGTAAAATCTACATAATCAAATCTTTTTTGCAGACTTTTTTGCAAGTGATTTTCATTAAACATAAGGATAAAATAAAGCCCTCGAATGTCAAAGAAATGCTTTAGCGTCTCTAGGAATCTTATCGCATATTCAGGTATGCAACGGTCGATTTCATCGATGATAATGACAAACTTTTTATCGTTATGTCGCTCAAATGCCTTTTTGATATTATCTGTGATATTTTTATAAGATTCGATATTGTCAAATTTGTTATTTTCTTTGATTGCTTTAAGATTTCTTTTTGCTTTAGTGATAAATTTGCCAAATTTTGGCGTAGATTCAAAAACAGCCCAAATTTTATCCTTAATGCACCTTATAGCTTTTTTATTCCATAAATTTTGATATTTATCCGCTATTTTTTTAAGTGCATATAGCAACGCTAACAGAGGCTCATTTGTATAGTCCTCTTTCCATATATTGACATAGTGTGGATAGATTTCGGGTAAATCTTGTGAGTTGTTTAAATGTTCTATTATTAGCTTTTCTAACTCTTTTGCAAAGAATGTCTTTCCTAGCCCAAAGTCCGCCTTTATGGCAATAACTCTGCTTTCATAGTCCTTTTGATTTTTGATGAGTTTCAAAAGATTATTGGCAAATTCTTTCCTACCAAAGCAATCATCAGCAAAAGCCATTTTAGTATCACCCATTGCGAAATCCTTGTATTTTAGATAATTATCAATGTGTGAGATATTATATCAAATTTTAAATTGCTTGTGGTTTGGATTGCCACGATTCGGCGTTGCCCAAATCAAAGCAATCCCCCCTCACGCTGTCATTGTGAGAAAATTCGTAGAATTTTCGTGGCAATCTATTTTTTTTGGATTGCTTCGCCTTGCCAAAGGCAAGTCTCGCAATGACGGCTTTTTTATTTATTCAATCGATTCGCACGGAAGTATTTTTAGACGATTTTCAAGGAAACTTCGTTTTGTGGGTTTTCGAGTGCGAGGCTATGAAATAAGACTAATAGTCTATAGAATAGTTGAGTGCGAATAATCCCGCAAAAGCGTCAAAAAGACAACGCGCCACTTATTATGCTTTTGGGGGTTAGCCCTATGAATCGCTCTTTTACCCTGCCCTCTTTGTCAAACACTACGATTGCGGGGACGCCTTTCACACCGCCTACGATTTGGCTAAAAAATCGCTTTGCCTCGCCCTCATAAAAAAGTGGCAATGAAATGGCGTTGCTTTGTGCGTATTGCCACGCCTTTTGCTCATTTGGCACATTGCCTACAATGGCGTAGATTCGTGCGCCACCATTTACAGATTCACTAGCGATTTCTTGTAAAATGGGGATTTGTGCCTTGCAAACACCACAAGTTGTCGTAAAGAAAAATAATGCAAATGGCGCGGAGTTTTTTTGATTTTCTATGGATTGCCACGAATCGCTTCGCGATGGAGAGTTTGCAAGCAAAACTCGCAATGACAAATTGGATTGCTTTTGAGATTCGCGTGAATCATCTCGCAATGACGATTGGGGTGCGGATTGTTTTGGGCATTCGCCCTCGCAATGACGATTCGGCATAATTTTTAACGCTCCATTCTCATAAATCGCATTCACTTTGCCCAAATTTATCGCGTTAAATTCCGCTTTGCTTTCCAAGCACCCACATAGCATAAGCGCGAAAGCGCACAGCCATAGCCACCTAAACACCAAGCATTTCCTTTATTTGCGCCTCCACCTTACGAAAATCACTCGCACCTACGATTTTATGGCGCATAATGTGCGCCCTATCAAGCAAAATGATTGTGGGCGTCATATTGATGATAAATCGCTTCGCACTAAGCCCCAGCGAATCGCGCAAAATAAGCGTATTTGGCAGTGGCGTTTCCTCCAAAAACTCCAAAATTTCCTCTTTTGTGTTGCTAGTATTTATCGCTATGGCGATGAGATTCGCACCTTTGGCGTAGCTATCAAGGGCTGGGATTACGCCCACACAGGCTTCGCAGCCATTTTTGTAAAATACTAGCGCAATCGCTTTTCCGCTAAAATCAGCCAAATTCACGCTTTTGCTATCTAAGTCCATTACTGCGATTTCTGGGGCGACTTCATTTAGTTTGGCGTATTTGTCGCCCTCACAGCCCACTATAAAGGCTATTAAACAAAGCGCGACTACAAAACGGCATTTCAAGCCATTTCTCCGTGTCTTAAAAATAGCTTTTTATTGCCGTATTCGCCTAGCTCGTGGTTGTGCGTGATTAGGATAATGGTTTTGCCCTCATCGCGCAACTTGCAAAATGCCTCTAGCGCGATTTTTTCATTTTCGCCGTCCAAATTCCCCGTAGGCTCATCGGCGAGTAAAATATCGGGGTTATTGATGAATGAACGCGCAATGCAAAGCCTTTGCTGCTCACCACCGCTTAGCTCACTAGGCAAATGCGAGATTCGATGCCCTAATCCCACCTTTTCAAGCGCGGCTTTGGCGTCCTCCTCATCAATGGTGGAGTGATAAAACTGCGCTAACATTACATTCTCAAGTGCGCTAAGGTATGGGATTAGGTGGAATTGCTGGAAAATCAGCCCGATTTTTTCTCTGCGGATAATGATTTTCTCCTCCTCGCTCAAATCCCTCATAGATTTGCCAAGTAGCTTATAATCCCCGCTTGTAGGCTCATCAAGCAACGCGATGATATTTAAAAGCGTGGATTTGCCACTGCCACTAGGTCCCATAATGCTAACCCAATCACCCTTTGCTACGGATAAATTCACGCTTTTTAGCGCATTTACGCTACCAAAAGATTTGCTGATATTTTGCAATTCTAAAACCATATTATTCTCCCTTTAGATTTTTGATGATATTTATGTTTAACGCCTTTTTTATGGGGTAAAAACTCGCCAAAAAGGCTGAAATGAGCGTGATTGCAACCGCGCCCACTATGCTTAAAATCCTAAAAGAAACGCTTGAATTAAAAATGATAAATCCAAGCAGATTCGCTAATAAATACCCACACAGCGCACCCAAAATGCTAGAGACTAATGCCAAAATCAGCACTTCTGCGCCAAATAGCTTGGCGATTTGCGCCTTTTTCGCACCCAAGCTCAAATGCAGGGCGACTTCCTTTTTTCGCGCGAAAATGATAGAGCTAAGGCTAGTATTTACGCTCAAACTTGCGATAAGTAAGATGATTAGGCAGATTAAGAGCATTAGGGCTTTGATTTTGCCTAGCACTATGCCCTCGCTGATTGACACCTGCGCGATGGGCTTTGCGCTTACCAAATCATCGCTTAGATTCGCACCGATTTGTGCGACTTCGGCGAAATTGCCGTATAATATTAGCTTTGCGTAATGGATAAATGACGAATCTTGCGCGTTGTGTTTGGATTCGTCATTTATTTTGGATTCTTCGCTTTCTTGCGAAAGCTCAGAATGACGGCTTGGGTTGTTGTTAGATTCTGCGCTATGCGCAGAATCTACAACGGAAGGATTTTCGGTATGGCTTTCGTAGTTTTCGGCAAATTTTGGGCGCGAAGCTAGACTTGAAGTCTGTGAGTGCCCGAAATTTGCCGAATCTGCGGAATGCTTATCTAAAGGCGAATTGCCACTAGATTCACTCACCAAAGCCTGAACGACTTTAATCGGCGCAAGAACAATGCCATCTAACTCATCTCCACTCGAGATAATCCCCTTCACCTCCAAATCCACGCTATCTAGGCTCTTTGGATTTGTTAGCGTGATTTGGCTACCTGATTTGATTTCAAACGCCTTTGCCAAGCTAACGCCCACAAACGCGCTATTTTCATCAAACACGCTATTGCCAAAATGCCCCTCGCGCACTTCGATAAAAGGCGAAATCGCCTTAATCGCACTAAAATCCACACCTGCCACGATTGCCGAGTTATTACCAAGACTAAAAAAGCCATAAAGAAACGGCGCGGAGACTTTTAGCTTATCTTTTGGAATTTCAGCGATTTTTCTTTCATAAACAGCTAAATCTATGTGATTTTGCCCGTGCGCGGGGGAGATAATGAAATTTGCGCCATAGACTTTTAACTCATTTGATAGCTTTGATTCAATATCAAGCGACATATTTAAAAACGCACTAGCTACGCACGCACCGATAAAAAGCGACACCACAATCACGCCC
>JBNMHH010000143.1:0-5407 GCA_050872665.1 Helicobacteraceae bacterium | reverse complement strand
ATACCATTGACTGCTTTGGATTACTGCGATTCATATAAATCACTTTACAATGAGAAAAAATTATAGATTCACGCTAGATTCGTAGCCGATTCGTGCAACGAATCACAATCGATTTTTTCAAACAACTAGCGACTATCGCGCGGAAGTAGCTTTAGGCAAGTTCGTGGGTTTTCAAGCACGAAACTGCGAAATAAGACTAAAGCGTCTATTGAGCAGTTGAGTGCGCCGAATCCCGCGAAATTGTCAAAGATACAACGCGCACCTTAAAATCTAACGATTTTTGCGCCGAATCCGCCCATCTTCAGTGGCGCGTCCTCAAAACTTACCACCTTCGGGTGTGCGCTTAAAAAATCCCTCACCACCGCGCTAAGCACCCCGCTACCGATTCCGTGTTTGATTAGCACCTCGCTAAATCCCGCCATTAGGCAATCAGAGATATATAAATCTAGCATTTCGAGTGCCTCATCAACGCGTTTGCCGTGCAAATCAAGGCTCACAGAGCAACTTTTCGCGCTTTTGCTAACACTCACACTTTTAGCCTTTGGCGCGATTTGGGGTGCGAGTTTTAGCTTGGATAGCTTTGTGCGCACCCTCACGCCATTTTCTAGCTCGATTTGTGCGCTATCGCCCTTAATGCTTAAAATCGTGCCGATATTCTTGCCCTGCGCGATTCTATGCCCCACTTTAAAATCAATGTGCTTTTTCTCGCTCTCTTTGGGAATCGCGCTAAATGCCTTGTGTTGCGCGTTTAAAAAGCGGTGAATCTCTTTGCTATCATTTTGCTTTAGCACCGCTTTTAATTGCTCTAATGCCTTATTATAAATCGCCTCTAACTCGGCTTTTTTTGCGCCTAGCTCGTTATTTTGCGCTTCTATTAGGGCATTTAGCTCATCTTTTTTGCGCGTAATCGCCTCTAGCTCGGCTTCTATGCGTGATTGCTTTGCGGTTAGATTCGCCTTTAGGGCGGTGGTTTGCTCCAAAAGCGCGTTTAGATTTTCCAAATTTTCATCATAAATTTTCTGCGCCTTTTCAATGATAAAGCGCGGAATGCCGTAACGCACGGCACTTTCAAAGGCATAGCTCTTGCCAATCGTGCCTTTTAGAAATTGATAAGTGGGGGCGCGATTTTTCTCATCATAAAGCGCGGCAAGTAGCTCCACGCGCGGATTATCCGCCATTTTGGACGCCAAAATCTTGTGGTGCGTGGTAATGATGACTTTGATATTTTTTTGCTCCAAATGCTCCAAAAGTGCGAAATAAAGCGCACTTGCTTCGTTTGCGTCTGTGCCTAATTCAATTTCATCAATTCCTAATAAAATGCTTGAATCACCCCCATTATGCGCATTTATCTGCGCTAAAATCTTGCTAAATTCTAACATTCGCCCCGCAAAGGTGGAAATATCATTTTTGGAATCCTGCGGGTCGCTGATAATCGCCTCTATGTGCCTAAAATGCGGGATTTTGGAATTATGCGGATTGATTTTAAAAGGAATTAAGAGATTTGCCAAAAAACTTGCACTTAGCACACTTTTTAAAAGCATAGTTTTGCCACCCGCATTTACGCCTGTAACGAGCATTATTTGTCGCTCAAAAGTGATATTGCACGGAATGGGATTGCTGATATTTGGGTGGCAAAAATCTTGTAAAATAATGTCGATTTTGTCCTTTTTTGCACTTGGAGCGATAAACTCAAAATTGCGCGTTTTGGCAAAAAACACCCTCGCTTGAAGTGCGTCAAATCTATCAAATTCTGCATTGATAAATTTTAAAAAAGCCAAATTCTCGCCCAGCGTGGCAGAAATCGCCTTTTCAATCTCATACAGCACAATTTCTCTCTCATTGCGTAACTTGTCGATTCGCTCATAAATATGTTGCAATGAATCGGGCAAAACATAAAAAAATCCAGCCTGTGTGCGTTGCAATATGCGCCCCTTTAGCACCGCGCCAAATCCAGCACTTAAAAGCAAACTCTCGCGCCCATCGATAAAATGTGCGCTTTTATCGATGAGATAGGGCGCGAGTTTGGGCGCACCAAGCAATTTTTCAAGCTGTTTTTTTAGCTCTGCGTTCGCACTTTTGATTGCGTGATTTAGCGAATCAAATTTGTTATATAATTCTCCCTCTTGTCCGCTTTTCAAATTTCCGTCATTTTCAAATAGATTTGCGATTTGTAAAATCTCACTTGGAATGATGATTCGTCCTAGCATTTTAGGGATTTGAGAGAGATTATCTAAATTTAGATTTTTAAGATATAGAAAATATTTGATAATTTTTGCAAATTCATAAATACTCTCAAGGCGCAAAATGCCACTCTTTTTTAGAAGCAAAAGTTCGTTATTTAGATTTTTTACGCTGGGCGGGGGCGTAAAAACGATATTGCTTAATTCATCGATTTTTTGTTTTGCCTCTTTTAAGTCGCCATCAATCTTTAGCGATTCAAGCAAACTATGCGATTCATTGTGCAAATCTTGCGATTTTGGCGAATCTAAAGGCGAATCAAACGCCTTTTTCCTAGCGAAAAATCCCAAAAAATCCGCGCAAAAGCCCTCCAAATCGAGCTTTTTAATAATGTCGCTATTCAAATTATTCGCATTCCTTATTTGCCACGCTTTTTACTCACATTCCTCAATGGCGATGATTTTATGCTGATATTGTGAGCCAACTTTGCCTGTAAAACTTAGCGTCCCATTTGTGAATGTAAAATTTTCGTTATTAACGGCGATTTCGCCACATTGAATCGTCTCGCCACGATGAAAAGAGGCGATGATTTCAGCGTCCGCACGATTTTTCTTATCTAGCAAAAAAGTATAAATTAGCGCGATAACTACGCACACCGCGCATAATGCGCCCAAAATCGCACCATTTTTCTTATCTAACTTTCCGCGCAAGTTAAAATACAAAAATAGCCCGATGATAATCGAAACTAGCGCGATTAGTGCGATTTTCAAGTTTTTGCCTTTGCGAATCTTTTTAGATTTTTCCGCGCATTTGGTAGGTAATATCTCCCGCGCCAAAGCCCACAATTAGCCCCGAATCAAGCCTATCTAAAATATTTTTATTTTTTAAAATTTCGATTCCCGCGCCCTCGCGATGAATGCAGTCCGCCATTATGGGCGCGTATCGCCCAAAATATCCGTCAAAATCAATGTCAATGGGCTCTTCATACGCGCTCCACACGGGCAAAATCACAAGATTATCCACGCCACAAAAGGATTCCACGAATCCATTGATATTATGAATCGTGCGTGAATATTTATGCGGCTGCCAAATGACGGTGAGTTTATGGATATTTTTTAGCTTTGCATAGTATTTGATTGAATCAAGCGTGGATTTAATCTCTGTGGGGTGGTGGGCGTAATCATCAATCATAATGCAGTTTTGATTCCTATACACAATGTCAAACCGTTTTTTAATGCCTTTGAAATTTAGTAGATTTTGCGCAATCTCACGCGAATCCATTTCATCTATCGCACTTAAAATCGCCAAACTCGCATTACTCGCCGTATAAAAGCCAAAGCCCCACACGCGAAAATCGCCGATGAATTTTCCATCATTATACAAGCTAAACTCCGTGAATGGCTCATCATCGATTAAAAAATGCTTAATGTTTTTAATATCTTTGCTTGGATAAAGGCGAATCGCGTCTAGATTCAAAGTCGCCAAAAAGTCATCTTCGGCGTTAAAGACGCGCTTTTTCGCACTCGCTAAAAAATCGCTATAAGCCTTATGAAATAGGCTTAAATCATAATTATAATGCTCCATATGCTCTGGCTCGGCGTTTGTAACAATCGCGCAGTAAGGATTGCTATTCAAAAAACTGCCATCGCTTTCATCTGCCTCAAATATGATACTATCGCTATTTACCGCACGGACATTTGAGCCAAACTCTTTGCTCTCCGCCCCGATAATTGCGCCATAGTCTTTAAAAATCGCGCTTAGCATTGCCGTAGTGCTACTTTTGCCGTGTGCGCCACACACCGAAAATACGCGCTTTTTTGCCAAAATAATCTTTAGCGCGTCCTTGCGTGAGAGAATGGGAATGTTTTTCGCCTTTGCTTCAAGCAACTCGACATTATCATCTTTGATAATCGCGCTATGCACGAGCAAATTTGGATTTTTCACATTTGTGCGATTATGGGGAATCGCCACGCTAACGCCAAGACTGCGCAAATATTTTGTCGAGCAACTCTCTGCAATGTCGCTTCCGCTTACCTCTACGCCTTGTGCTTGTAAATACCTAGCCAAACCTGAAATGCCGATACCGCCGATTCCCACGAAATGAATTTGATTTATATCCAAGATTTTATCCTTTGCAACGCATTTTTGATAATCTCTACTTCATAAACAAGGGCGATTCGCACAAATCCCTCTCCTTGCCCCTCACGCCCTAAAAAGCGACCCGGTAGCACCAAAATGCCCTCGTTTGCGTAAAGTTCCTTTGTGAATTCTATATCGTCATTTACGCGCAACCACACATAAAAAGTGTAAGGATTTATGTTTTGCGCCAAAATCTGCCTTGCGATTTGCAAATTTTGCGCGTATTTTTGGCGGAAAAATTCCGCGCTTTTATCCTCTGCCCACGCCACTGCTGCGGCTTTTTGCAAAGGCAGAGGAATCGCACAGCCGATATAAGTGCGATACAACGCATATTGCTTTAAAATGCTCGAATCCCCAGCGATAAATCCACTACGCAACCCGGGGGCTGATGAACGCTTGGAGATAGAATTGATACAAAGGATATTTTTAAAGGATTCATTTCCCACCGCGCGACTTGCTTGGAGAATCGAAGTAGGCGCAAAATCCTCATAAATCTCGCTATAACATTCATCATTTAGCAAAATAAAGTCGTATTGCAGGGCTTTTTGCACCCACGCTTCTAACTGCTTTTGCGACAAAATCGCGCCTGTGGGATTATTTGGCGAATTTAAGATGACTAATTTTGCGCGTTTTAAATCGCTATGGCTTATTTGTGGCACAAAATCGCTATCCAAATTCATATAGATAATCTCCGCATTTGAGGCGATTCCCGCGCCCTCATAGATTTGATAAAATGGATTTGGAAAGGCAAGGACGCGATTTTGCGGAAAAATCGTGCCAAAAACAAACTGCGGAAAGTTAAAAAGCACCTCCCTTGTGCCAAAAGTAGGAATGATTTGCGTGGAATCTAGCGCAATGTCAAAACGGCGTTTGATGAAATCAATTTGTGCGTTTTTAAGATAGGATTCGCCCCCACTGGCTGGATATTTGCAAAGCAAGTTTGCCGAATCGCAAAGTGCGGTTTGGATAAATTTTGGCGTCTCAAATTGTGGCTCACCGATAGTTAGCTTGATAATGTCCTTTTGTGGCGCAATGTCCGCAATTAGCGCGTTTAGCTTTTCAAATGGATATGGCTCAAATTGCATTATTT
>JBNMHH010000142.1:0-5440 GCA_050872665.1 Helicobacteraceae bacterium | reverse complement strand
GCATTTAATCGCTCAAAAACATTGCCTAAAATACTCGCATTTATAAGCGTGTCTAATTCGCATTCATCGCCACTACCAAAATCATAGCTATCCAAAAAATCCAAAAGATATTCCAAAAGTGGGATTTTTTGGGCTGTTGATTTTTGCTCTTTGTATGGGAGCAAGGATTTATCATTGCTTAGATTTTGTATGTAAATTAGTTTTTGTTCGATTTTATTTGGGCTAAAAAGCGATGAGTTAAGATATGGCAGATAGAAAAACGGCGAATCTGCCTCCATTCGCTCATTATGTGGCTTTGCCAATACTTCAAAAAATAGCTTTTCTAGCGTTTGAAAATCTTTTATGATTTTATTATTTAGGAATCTAATATTATTTTTATCGCCACTATTAAATCGCATAAGATTCGCCTCAATTAGCTTTAAAAATAAGATTCGATTAAGCCACAAAATAATTAGCGAAATGATATTTTCTTGGGTTTTATCCGTTTCGCTATACAAAGATTCGGCGATATTTTCATATAACGCACCACTTACATTATTTGGAATTATTTTATTTCTATCTTTTCCACTCTCTATGGTTTTTAAGCCAAGAATGTAAAGTAACTCTTTATAAAATGCCTCGTTAATCTCACTTTTATGGATATATCTACTAAGCAAAAATTCAGGCGCAAATGCCTTAAAAAATGGCTTAATATCGCAATCATCATTTTGTATTTTTCGCAAATCTAAATATAAAGGCTTCATTTCAGCACTAAAATTTTCACTTTGCAAATATTCACCTAACATTTTATAAAAATCTCTATTGCGAATCTGCTCATCTTTTTCTTTTATTAAATCGCTATCTTTAAGCAACGCTTTGTGCTTATCGTAAAGCGATTTTATGTATTCATTTTGATAAAAAAATCTATCAAATTCCCTTTCTTTAAAAAAGAAAAATTCATAAAAATCCGTGATGATGATATATTTGACTTCAAAGCGTTTGTTTTGCTCTTTGGCGCACTCTTTTTCTCGCAAATAATAAAGAATAGATTCGTGCAAAGCCGTTGTGTTATAGTTGCGTGGGCTTATCATTTCCGCGCTATTTGGCTTTTTTGCCTCAAAAATACAAGCCACGCCACTATCTTTTTTTAGCACAAAATCAATGCCACCCGCTACTTTGCCAAAGTAATTTTGCTTATAACCCACCTCAAAATCGCTATTTTCATAATGACTAAGATTTAGCGCACTAAATTTGCCAAAGAGTTCATCTACTAGGGCTTCTTTTAATATGTCAGGCTCATCTTTATGCAAAACTTGCGCTAATTTGGGCAAATAGCGTTGCGTTATTAGCGTTTTAAAGGCGTCTTTGTGCGTGTCGCTAACTTTGGAATTATAATAGAGTTCGCCACCCAAAAAGCCTGAAATCTCTTGTGGTGTGAATCTTGGATTTATCGTAATCATTTTGTTTGTCCTTAAAAAAGTGGGATTATAGCATTTTAAGTTAAAAGGCGCGAATCTATGCAAATCTAAACGGCACAGATTCGCATAAATCCCGCAAAATCACATTTTTATGATAGAATCCGCGCTAAATTTTTATAAAAGGATTTTTATGGATTCTATTTTGCAGAGTTTGGGCGAATCTATCGGCATTTGGGGCTATGTCATATTGTTTTTTTACTCGCTTGGCGGGGGATTTGTCGCACTTTTGGCAGCGGGAATTTTATCTAGCGTGGAATCCAGCTCACTAAATATCATCGCTTGTATTTTCGTAGCGGGAATCGCCAATCTGCTCGGCTCTAGCGGACTTTTTTATCTATCACGCTATCAAAAGGCGGAGGTTATGCGATTTCTTAAAAATCATCGCCGAAAAATCGCGCTAAGCCACATTTGGATAAAGAAATTTGACTATTTTATTATCTTTATTCACAAGTATTTGTATGGCATAAAAACCATTATCCCAATGGTGATTGGCTTTAGCAAATATAGCGATAAAAAATTTATAATATATAATTTTTTTGCATCATTTTTGTGGGCGGTAATCATCGGCGTCCTATCTTACGCTATGGGAGACGCTTTGCGCTATGCTTATGAAAAATACTCAAATCCGTATATTTTCCCTGCAATAGGCATTTGTATCATCATAGTGTTAGTTATTTTGGCAAATAAGATTACAAAAAGCGTTAAAAATAAATAATTTGCAATAATATCAACGAATCCATTACGCCGTCATTGCGAGGCGAATCGTAGATTCACCAAAGCAATCCAAAAACATTGCAAATAAATGAATCAAATATGGCAATCCACTATTACAAAACCTCACTCATTCGCAAAAATCTTTTGCCCTTTTCTTTGCGGATTTTGAGGTAGGCAAATGGAAAAAGCAAAAATCCACCCCACCAAAATCGCTCACAAGCCCTTTGCAATGCAAGTCCTAACTGATACTCATAAGTTTGGATTAGCTCTTGCTTGATAAATTCTTGCGTTTCTTTGCTAAAATCGCCGTGCGTGAAATTTGTCGCGCCAAAATCTTGCAACGCCTCATTTTTATGTCGCCGATAAATCTTAAAATACGCCGTGAAAGGCAATCGCAACTTTCGCAAAAAGCCTTTTGTGGCGTAACATTTGTAGAGTTTCATAGGTAGGAATTGATAATAAAATTCTTGCATAGCTTGATATTCAGCTTCAAAGGATACTTCTTGTGCCGTTATGGTGGAATCAAGCCATTTTATCGAGATTTGCTCTATACACTCTTTGTTTGGATAATATACTTTTAGATTCGTGCAATGTAAAGCAATTATATCGCAAAAGCCAGAGCGCATAGAAATCACACGCGCACAGGCAAGTGCTAATGCTACAGCCTCTTTTGCGGATATATTTAGGAAATGGATATTTCTAATATTAAGATATTTTTGCGTTTTGGTTACATTGACAATGATTGTGTAGCCCTCTTTTTGCAACGCCTCGCATTCATTTTTATAAATAAAAAATGGCAAACTTCTCATAGAGTTTGCTTCAGGTAAATAAAAGATGATTTTATCTAAAGGTGCGATAGATTCTATTTTTGATTGCAAATTCGCATTCAATGTAGGCATATTTGTAGGTTTTGTCATAATGGAATCGCTTGGTAAATCTAAAAATTCCATATATAAATCAGGCATATTGTTATAGCGCAAATCTTGCAAAATCCCCAAAGGTATTGGATGGGCAGGATAAAGTGTGCCTAATTTTGGCGAATCGCTCCACTTTGGCAAATGAATATAATCTAATCCCTTATATCTAGTATCGCTACAAATGATATATGCGCTATTATCAAAACACTCGCAAACAACTTCGTGTGTGGGTTGAATGACAAAAATAATTTTGCCTTGCCACTTTTTCTCTAGTTCGTGCTTAAAAGCGCACAAATAATAAGTATCGCCCAAGCCAAATTGACTTACAAAATAATAGCAATCCGCTTTTAAGTTTTGTGTGAGTTCTTGCAAAGTTTGGATAGGTTTATGGTTTTTCATTTTTTACTCCTTTTGTGTTTATTTTTTGGATTGCTTCGGCGACAAATCGCCTCGCAAAGACGAAATGAGTCGAATCGTCATTGCGAGAATCGCGAAGCGATTCGTGGCAATCCATAAAAATCATAGTGCAAAAAACAAAATCCTTGCCTTGCCAAACTAGCACATTTTATAATATAATTTCTCTTTTTTAAAACAAGGATTCACTATGTCCCAAGAAAAACTTAAATTTTTAGAATTTATCCAAAATATCATTACGCGAATGGATACAAACTCATTCCAAATCAAAGCAATGTGCATTGCCATTATTTCAGCTATTTTTGCCATATATGCTACGACACAAAATCAACATATTATTTTAATCACCTTTCTCCCCTTAGTGATTTGCTGTTTTTTGGATATGTATTATTTGTGGCAAGAGAGGCGATTTCGCGCACTATACAACGACATATTAAAAAAGCATAGTAAAATAAAAGACTTTGATTTAAGTGCTTTTTGTAATTACCACAAAGGCTTTTTATCTTATATCAAAGTATTTTTATCCATAGCTATTTGGCTTTTTTATGTGTCAATAGCATTGTTTAGCCTTATATTGTGGTGTGTGATATGAAAAAGGTATTTTATAGTTTTCACTACGCGCTAGATAATTGGCGCACAAATCAGATTCGCAATATAGGTATTGTGGAGGGACAGCGAATCTGTGAGCCAAATGAATGGGAGGACATAAAGCGCAAAGGCGATAAAAATATCGCAAAATGGATAGATAGCAGTATGCAAGATTGCGATTGTGTTATCGTGCTAATAGGTGAGCAAACACACACTAGAAAATGGATAAAATACGAAATCAAAAAAGCAAAAGAACTAAAAAAGCCCATTTTTGGAATCTTTATACACAATCTAAAAGACTCTAATAGCAAAACAAGCAAAAGGGGCAAAAATGTATTTGGTATCAAGGCTTATGAAGCAAAGGACTTTAATCACATAAGCAAAAATTTAGAATCGTGGATAGATGAAAATACGCTAAATAACAAATTATTATTTTTTGGAATTTCTATCTCTGCCTTTATGATTTTTATTTTTCGCAATCAAATAAAGTCTTTATGGAATCGCTTATTAAGCGAAAGTGTGGCAACAAATAATGCTAGATTCTAATATTCTCCCGCACTCGTGGCAAGTTAAAACACTTGGTGAAGTTATAGTTTAGTTTTTAAAAATGTGTTGTAATTATTTTAATATATTATGAGAAAGAGAGTAAAATAAAAATAATGAAAATGATAGGATTGGTAGCTTTGTATAGCGATATGAAGTGCAGCATACAGGTCATATAATTTTTGATTATGTGCATACCAATAAAGTTCAATTAGTAATGTTATTTGACATTGGAATAAAACCATTTTCGTTGTTTTTAATTAAAAAAATATTCCAATAAACAAAAATCCTATCACTTACCATAGAAAGAGGATTTAATCTTCATATACATTTGCCTAAAGATAAATTTCAACTCCTTATGCAAATGTTAGAGATTCGTGAAGGGACAACAAATTGCTTAGCACAAAATATTGTTTTTAAGAATTAAATGCCAAGATGCCACATAATATTTGTCAGTTATAAATAATGATTTTGTGATTAGATATATATGATAAAATAAAAGATAAAAATATAAGCGTAAAATATACAAATGATACAAAATGTGAAATTGATAAAGATTTTAGCCAATTAGAGCTACTTTCTAGTAATTAGTTGATTATAAATATTAGCTTTAAGGCGACTTGAGCCACTCTTAAGAGAAAATAAGATTCGCCACTAGATTCGCCAATTACTGCCAAAATCTAGCGCGAATCTAAAGCAAATAAGCCTACTTATCTCCGCAGTCAAAGACTTGGGCTTGGATTTTGTATGAGGTTAGGACGGCGTCTTTCACGCTTTTGGGTAGGCTAAAGGCGCAATTTACGCTTC
>JBNMHH010000141.1:0-5479 GCA_050872665.1 Helicobacteraceae bacterium | reverse complement strand
CTTATATCCTTAATATCCGCGCCCTCTTTTTGCGCCTCTTTCACAGAGCTATTCATAAACACCGTGCAACGAGAGCCTAGCTCCACAGGGTGCGTAGATTCTAAGCCTAACTTCGCAAAATCCTCCACGCCATAGCCCATAGATTTTGCAAATGTCTCTATAAAGCTCCCGCAACCGCTACTACACGCTTCATTAAGCATAATGCTATCAATGGAATTATTTTTAATGTAAAAGCATTTCATATCCTGTCCGCCAATGTCTATGATAAAATCCACCTGCGGATTAAAGAATCTTGCGGCATTTAGGTGCGCCATAGTCTCAACTTCGCCTAAATCCACCTTAAATGCGGACTTTATTAGCTCCTCGCCATAGCCCGTTACGCCACTGCCTTTAATTTTTACACGCTCCCCAGCTAAATCATAGATTTTGCCTAGCTCACGCAAAATCACAGCTACGGGATTCCCCATATTGCTACCATAATATTGATAGAGAATCTCCCCATTTGCCGTGATTAGCACAAGTTTCGTAGTCGTGCTTCCGCAGTCGATTCCCAAATACGCATCGCCCTTGTAGCGCGAAATATCAATCTCTTTGGTGCTATTTTGGCTATGCCGTTTTTGGAAAGATTCAAGCTCGAATCGGCTCTCAAATAAAGGCTCTAAATATTTATTTTTGCTTTTGGTGTTTTTGGCAGATTCAAGTAGCTCAATTAGCTCATCGCAAGAAAAATCTATGTTGTTTGCAAGATTCGTGGCGCAAAATGCCACGCCGATAGCCACCGCAAAAGGCGCAAACTCTGGAAATACAGCATTTTCATCGCTTAGCTTTAGGCTCTCTTTGAATCGCTTTTGCAATCCTTTGTAATAAAAAAGCGGTCCGCCCAAAAATAAAATCTTACCCTCGATTTTGCGCCCCTGCGCCAAGCCTGAAATAGTCTGCTCGACTACGGCTTGAAAGATTGATGCGGTAATGTCCTCTTTGCGAATCCCTTGATTTAGCAGTGGCTGGACATCGGTTTTAGCAAAAACGCCACAGCGACTTGCCACAGGGTAGATTTTAGTGCATTCAAGTGAGAGTTTGTCAAATTCCTCCGCGCTAATGGATAAAAGCGTAACCATTTGGTCGATGAATGACCCCGTGCCTCCCGCGCACGAGCCGTTCATTCGCTCCTCCAAGCCACCGCTTAAAAAGATGATTTTCGCATCTTCGCCACCTAGCTCGATTACGGCGTCTGTGTCAGGGATTAGCCGTTTTACGGCTTCGGCGGTGGCGAAAACTTCCTGCACGAAATTTAGCCCCGTGATTTTAGATATGCCAAATCCAGCACTTCCGCTGATAGCCACGCTAAAGCGTCTATCGCCGATTTGTTCCCGCAACTCGCGCAAAATCTCAATGCTAGTCTCTCTCACCTTTGAAAAATGTCGCTGATACTTTGAGAAAATCATCTCATCATTATCAAGCAACGCGACTTTGGCAGTCGTAGAGCCGACATCAATGCCTAAAGATAAACCCATTTTTAACCCCTAAAATGACATTTTTGAAAACAAAAAAGGCGGATTATAGCATAAAATTGATATTTTTTGGATTTTTGCGGATTTGATTTTGCTTTTGTAACATTATGGATTTTGTGGATTGCTTTGCGCGAATCTGCGATTCGCCTCGCAATGACGAAAATATTTTATTTTAGAATCAAGCGCGGAAGTGTTTTTGATGAGAAATCGGGGTTTTGCGAAGTGAGCAACGAATATAGGACATAAAGTCCATCGAGGAAGCGAACTGAAGCAATCCCCGATTTATCGCAAAAAGACAAACGCGCCTTTTTATTTCCGTCCTTCTATGTCGATTGTTAGCACCACCTCATCGCCTAACGCCGCGCTTGGTGTGCCTGTCGCTATGCCAAAATCTTTGCGGTTGATTTTGCCATTTATGCTAAGCCCGATGACTTCCTGCCCTGCTCTATCGTCCTTTGTAACGCCAAAGATTTCCACGCCGAAATTCACGCGTTTTGTAACGCCTTTGATTGTCAAGTCAAACTCGCCGTTGTTGCCACTCATCTTTACTAGCTTTAACTGCGCTTTGGGGAATTTTTTCGCGTCAAAATAATCAGGGTCTTTGATATGCTCATCGCGATTTTTGTTGTTTGTGTTGATTGAGTTTATATCCACTTCGCCATTTAGCGCGGTTAGTTTGCCATTATCTGCGCTCAAAGTGCCATCAAACTTGCCAAAGTTGCCTTTGACATTGCTAACGCTTAGGTGCTTAATCCTAAACTCCACTTGCGAATGCGTGGTATCTAGCTTATAATCCGCCGCGTTCAATCCTACGCAGAATAATCCTGCCAATAATAAAACAAATGCTTTTTTCATTTGTGTTTCTCCTTTTTGATTTAAAATTTGGAGCAAAAATTCTAATGAAAAATTGTCAAATTCTTATTAAGAAAACCACCAAAGCTATGAAACGCTACTAAAATTCCCAAAAATTATTTTAGAAAATCCAGCGTATAGCTATCCTCAAAATCGCGCAAAAGTAGCTCTTTTACGCTTAGGCGAGGATTTTTCCCCTCTAAAATCTCATAGACTTGCGCGGCAATGGGCGTGTAGATATTATGCTTTTTGGCAAGTCGCACCACCGCTTTGGTGCTTAGCACACCCTCAGCCACTTCGCCTAGCGAATCCAAAATGCGATTTAGCGGGATATTTTTGGATAGCTCGTTGCCCACGCGATAATTGCGCGAGAGAATGGAATTTGTCGTTAGAAATAAATCTCCAGCCCCGCTAAGCCCCAAAAATGTGCTTTCCTCTGCGCCGAAAAACTCCCCGAATCGCGCCATTTCTACTAACCCTCGCGCGATTAAAGATGCCTTTGCGTTATTGCCTAGCTTTAGCCCATCAGAAATCCCCGCCGCAATGGCGATGATATTTTTATACGCACCTGCCACTTCGCCACCGATGACATCATCATTCACATAGACTTTGATAAAGTTTGGGAAAATCTTAACTGCGCCTTGTATTTTTGCCTTAGTGTGAATCGTAAGCGCACAGGGCATTCCCTCTAGCACTTCACTTGCAAAGCTAGGACCCATAAGGTAGCCGACATTTTTGTGTTTGCAGACTTCATCGAAAATATCGCTCATAAATGCGCCAGATTCGACTTCTATGCCTTTAGATGCGATTAGCACGACAGATTCGCGCCCAAATCTCATTTTGCTTAGCATTTCGCGCATTGCTTCGCTTTTTATGGCGATGACGATATAGTCGCATTTTAGGGCGGATTCGAGGCTAATTTGCGTAACTTTATGCGTGGGAAAGCTATTTAAAAATCGTAATTCGCGCCTAGAGACAATGCCGACATCGTTTTTTTGGCTTAGCGCGTAAGATAGGGCGCGTCCCCAAATGCCTCCGCCGATGACTGCTACGGGTGGATTTTCGCTTGTGTTATTGCTATCGTTTTTGCTCATTTTGCGCCCTTTTTACATTTTGGTTTTTGCTACAATCCCCATAAGGCTTAAGCCTGTGGTGATTGAAAGTGAGACAATCTTTAAAATACCGCAAATTGCGCCTTCATTTGGCGCACCGATGATTTTAAAAGAGTTATAGCAAAAATGCAGTTTTGAGGCTAAATTTTTAAGGTATTCGGGGAGTTTTTGCATTGCCCTTTCATTAAATGCGCCCTCCAAAATATGTGGCAACAACAGCGCGTAAAAAAGCAAATCTTTCCACTTGTTTTGCAGATTCGCAATGTCAAAATCCACCTCCGCGCCACTTTTGCCTAAAAGCGTGTGAATCCTAGCATTTGCGTAGTTTATGTAAAAAATGGGATTAGTGGAATCCTGTGCGTTTAAGTCCGCAATGTCAAATTCCAAATGCGTATCGGCGCGTTTGGTTAAAAATACGAATCGCAAAGCGTCAATGCCGATTTCATCGATGACTTCGCTCATCAGTATGAAATTCCCCGCGCGTTTGCTCATTTTGTAAGGCTGTCCATCTTTTAGCAAACTCACCATTTGCGATAAAAGCACTTCTAATTTGCTCGAATCAAAGCCCAAAAATGCCACACTAGCTTTGATTCGCGCGATATAGCCGTGGTGGTCTGCGCCCCAAATGTTTATGTATTTGTCAAATCCGCGCTTAAATTTGTCATTATGATACACAATATCTCCCGCTAAATAGGTGGGTTGCCCCGATTCGCGGATAATCACTCTATCTTTTTCATCGCCAAATTGCGTGGATTTTAGCCAGATTTTGCCCTCGCTCTCATACAAAGCGTCATTTGCCTTTAGCGTCTCCAAAGTCGCATTTAGCGCGGGAATGAGCGACTTTTCGCTAATGAAATTATCAAAGGCGATATTTGCGCTTTGCAAATTGCTTTTGATTAAATCCATCATTTGCTTTACGCAAAATTCGCGCAAATTAGGCGTTTTGGCAAAATCATCGCCAAAATGTGCGATTGCGTCTTTTGCCAAATCGATAATGTATTCGCCTTTGTAGAGATTTTGGGATTCGGCTTGAGATTCGTGCGTTGAATCGCGTGTGGAATCGTGTTTAGAATTGCCTAAAATATCCGCACATAAAACGGAATTTACCAAATTGTCAATTTGGCTTCCCGCATCATTTATGTAATATTCTGTGATGATTTTATGCCCTAAAAAGCGTCCGATTCGTGCCATCGTATCGCCCCAAATCGCGCCTCTAGCGTGTCCTATGTGGAGCGGTCCTGTGGGATTCGCGCTGACAAATTCTAATAAAATATGTTCGCGTTTTGGATTTTTGCCCACTTTATGCGCCGAATCCACCGAATCGCGCGAATCTTTTAGATTAGATTCGCCAAAATCGCTCGATTCGCCCCTAAAATCGCCACGATTTAAAATCTCACCAGCAATTTTTGCCAAAAACTCATCGCTTAAATGAAAATTTACATATCCATTTACCACTTCAATGTGGCTAAATTGCGGTAGATTCGCTAACTTTTCTTTTAAATTTTCCGCGATTTCTTTGGGATTTTTTTGCAGTTTTTTTGCCAAAGTAAAAGCCATTGGCGTGGCGAAATGCCCCATTTTAAAGTCTTTTGGGACATTTAAAATCGTGTCGCACTCAAGCGTTGAATCTAAAATATTTTTTATCGTGGCATACATTTCGCACTCCTAAAATTTCGCTAGATTCACGCTAGATTCGGCTAAAATTTATACTTTTTGTTCATCTTGGACTTTTTGTGTGGGCTTATCCTCCACTTCTTTCCCTGCAATGGTTTTAACACTGCCTTTTGAATCCTCTTCATCATCTTTTACGGCGTTTTTAAAGTTTTTAATCCCAGCGCCCAAACCTTTCGCTAACTCGGGGATTTTCTTACCGCCAAAAAGTAGCAAAATCACCACCAAAATAACCACTACATTCCAAAAACTCGGTGCCATTTTCTCTCCTTAAAATCAAAAGTTGCGAATTATACTATAAACTTCGCTTAAATTTATTGATTTAGCTTAAAT
>JBNMHH010000140.1:0-5484 GCA_050872665.1 Helicobacteraceae bacterium | reverse complement strand
TCGTCATACTGAGCGAAACGCAGTGTAGCGAAGTATCCAAAGCAAAAGACTTAAAATAATAAATAAAATAAATGATATAAGAGCGAATCAAAGCAACCTTGCTTTGTGGATTAGAGTCTAGGGGATAATGGGACTCTACTTTTTGCGAAAGCAAAAAGTAGCAAAAACTTTTAATGGTTGCGCTACGCGCGAATTTGATTTTGTTTGGATACTTCGCTACGCTCAGTATGACGAGGTAGAGCGTGGATTCGCTCATTTTAGATTGCCACGAAAATTCGCTACGCTCATTTTCTCGCAATGACGAGGTGTAGGCGTATATTCGCCCTAATTTCGCCTACTTTGTGGTATTATTTTCGTTTTGTGCTTTTTGCAATTCTGCTTGGCATTCGGCTAAAAGTGCCTCTCTAGTGGCGATTCTATCCTTATCGCTCTCATTTTTTAGGCGAATCTTAGCCCTATCGCACTCATCTTTTAGTAGCTCGATTTTGCGATTTGACGCCCAGCTAATATTTTGTGGCGAAAAAGTAGGCGCATTTTTCGCGTCATCGCTATTTGCGCCTAAATCAATGATATGACTACACGCGAAAAAATCGCCGTATTCACAGCCCTTAGCCAAAAAATCATCGTTGCCTTGAAGCATTCCTAGCGCAAAGCAACCACTGCCATACTTGCCATCACACGCTTTTTTGAAAAGTGCCACCGCCTTTTCCTCTGTGGCGCGATAATCATCGGTGGGAAAATTTAGGCGGTTTGCGTAGGTGTAGCCCAAAAGTGCGCAGTTGCGGTAGTCTCCAGCCTCGCAAGTAGAGTGTAGGATTTCCTCGCATTGTGCGCTGGATTCGACACTCCAGCAGACTTCGCGCATAGCGTCATCAAGCCATTTTGCGGGTGAGATAGAGATAGAACGCACATCTTGCGTGGCACAGGCGGTAAAAAGTGTGATGATTGCGGGTAATAGTGCGAATCGCGCGAATTTTTTCATAACTCAAATCCTTTTTTAGGCAAATGCGGGATTATAGCGCATTTTGGCTTTGGTGCAATTTAGGCATTTTTGCTATGCGAATCGCCGATATTCCGCGCCTTTGAGCGCACGAGCAAAAATAAGATAAACGAAATCCCGCACACAAGCGCGATTGTCAAAAATGCGTCCGCGTAGGTTACTTTGCTGGTAAAGTCAAAAAATCTAATGCCAAAAATGCTAAATCCCAAAGCGCAAATCCTTTAAAATAAAATCAAAAATGCAATTATAGCTCAAAATCTTTAAATGCAAATTTCGCTACAATAACGCCTAAAATTAAAAAAATGGAGCAAAAAATGGCAAAGATTATTTTTCAAGGCAGTGGATTTGGCGACTTTTGGTGCTGTTTTAAGGCGTTGTATGCGATAAAATGCCTATATCCAAATGATGAGTTAATCATCTATCACGAGGGCATTGATGAGCGATTTTTAAGGCAGGTGGGCTTTATCGATGATATAATAAATCCAAATAAAGTCAGCTTTGAGGGCATTCGCGCGATGAATCCAGACATTTTAATCCTAAATAATCGCAGTGGCAAATTTTTCCGCAAGATTCAAAAGCTAGGATTCAAAAAAGTCATCGCACATCCGCATTTTGTGAGCTTTACCTCACGAGATTTTATCACGCCATTCCCGTATTTTCGCGCTAAAAAATATATGGCAGACATTGTGCTAAAGCTCGTTCGTGCGATGAATCCAAAGCATTATGATGAAAATTTCCACAAAATCGACTTTGCAAAAATAAAAGATTTTTTGCCAAAAGATTCGCACTTGGTTCAGCCTCTCTTTAAAAGCGTGGATTTTCCTTACAAAAAAGTCATCGGCATAAGTGCCTTTGGGAATAACAAAGAATTTGCGGGGATTAATTTTTATCACAAGGATTGGTATTATTTGGCGGTGAATTTGGCTAGGACTTATCCGCAGTTTTTGTTTGTCCTGCTAAATTACAAGCACAATCCTTTGCAATATAATGATTTGTCAAATCTGCCGAATCTAAGAGTTTTTGTCAATGATGACAGCATTGCCTCGCTAGTGAGCGTGTCGCTGAGCCTAGATTACCTAGTAAGCATTGATACGGGCAATGTGCATTTGTGTAGTATCTTGCAGATTCCTATGCTGGTATTTATCGACAAAGTAGCGCACTATCGCTTTGGGGGGGGGGGGGGAGAACCCCAAATTTGTGGTGGAATTTGGTTGGCAAAAAGATTATAGAAAAACGCTAGATAGATTCATAAAAATGGTAAAAGACGAGATTGAATCGCTAAAGTGATTTTAGATTCGTGGGATTTTAATCACTTTGCTTTGATTTTTAAAGTCAAAGCAAAGTAGCGCGATTGTTGTAAGTGCTATAATTTCGGCTCGATGATGATGGATTCGGGGCTGATTTTTTCGCCATAGACTTCTTTTAGCTCCGCGTTGTAGGCTTCCTTGATAAAGCCCTCACTACCTAGCTTTGCCAAAATCTCATTTAGCGCATTTAGCAATTCGACATTGCCCTTTTTTACCGCTGGAGCGATGATATCATCATTTCCCAAATGCTCGATTCCCACGCCGTAGCCTTCATTGCCTTTCGCCCACGCAAAAAGCAGCAAATTATCGTGCGCCAAAGCATCGCCTCTGCCGTCCTTTAGAGCCATAAACGCCTCTGTATTTTGGTCGAATTTTAGCAATTTTATCTCAGGGTGATTCTTGCTAAAATACGCGTCCGCCGTAGTTCCCTTATTTACAATCAGCGTTTTGTCCTTTAAATCCTCTACGCTTTTGATTGCGCCGTCCTTTGATACCACGCCAAGTGCGACTTTCATATAGGGCAGGGCGAAATCCACTTTTTCCTCGCGCTCAGGCGTTTTGGTAAAGTTCGCAAAGACAATATCCACGCGATTTGAGTTTGGATATTCCACGCGGTTTTGCGCCTCTACAAGCACGAATTCCGCCTTGTTCTCATCGCCCAAAAGTTCCTTTGCCACGCGCTTTGCGATATAGACATCAAAGCCCACGCTTACGCCATTTTCCACATAGCCAAAGGGCGGTTTGTCGCCAAATACGCCGATTACGACTTTGTCTTTTGCTTTGATTTGTTCTAGTGAGTTTGCTTGTTGCTCCCCACACGCGCTAAAAAACACGCCGAATAATACGCTAATTCCAAGTGCTAATAATATTTTTTTCAACATTTTTTGTCCTTTGATTTTTAGATTTTTAAAAGCGCAATTTTTTCACAAATAAGTTAATTTTTTGTTAAAGTCGCGCATTTTTTGTTGTGAATCCATTGTGATTCGTGCTAGATTCGCCTAAAGTTAGCGATTCGCCTCTGATTTAGGATTCACCTAAATGGATACTTCGCCTTTTTCAAAGGCTCAGTATGACGGAGGGGTGGGATTCGCATAATAACGGCGTGGGTGCAAATTGTCATTGCGAGATTCGGCAAAGCCGAATCGTGGCAATCCACAATTTAAATCATTTATTCTCTTGCTCCATTGTATATCAAAAATTCCCTTATTTCATCGGCTCTTGAATAATGTAAGGCAGTTTTACCATATCTATCTCTTATATTCATATCTGCGCCATTATCCACTAAATATTTTAGTATGTCCAAATGTCTATATTTAGAAGCTAACATCAATGAAGTGCAACCACACGAACTCGTTGCATTTATATTCGCGCCTTGTTCTACAAAATATTTAAATTTTTCTAAATTGCCATTTATAGCAAAGTTTATCAAAGCGTGATTTTTATCTATATTGTTTGTTATTTGACTTAAATATTCCCATATTTCATCAGTTTTTGACATTTCCAAAGCAGTCCAACCATCTCTATCTCTATTGATAATATTTGCATCTGCACCACATTCTACCAAACATTGCACTATTTTAAAATATCCTCTTGCTGAAGCCCACATTAAAGCAGTAAAACCAGAATAATCTTGTGTGTTTTTATCTGCACCTTTGGATATTAAAAAATCCACTATTTCTAAATGACCACATTTTGAAGCTAATATCAAAGCCGTTTCATTGCCAAACAACGCCCTAGTATTCACTTCAAAATCATTTTCAACTAAGTATTTTACTATTTCCAAGTATCCCTTTTTTGAGGCTATCATTAAAGCAGTCTCATCGTCTTTATTGACTGCATTTATATCTGCAACACTTTCAACACATTGTCGCACTGCGTTTAAATCACCGTTTTCAACTGATTCTAATAATATTGTATCTATATCCATTCTTTATCCTTTCAATAAATTTAATAATTGTAGATTTGCTATCTCTTTGTTAAATTTTTGATTGAATATTTCAAGCGACGACATTCCTAGTTTTGTAACATTAGCACCTTTTCCTTTTAAATATTCAACTATTCCTAAATGCTCTTTTTCATAAGCTACCATTATGGCAGTATATCCAAACGAATCCTCGCACTCAAGATTTGCACCACCTTCTACCAAAATTTTGACTATGTCGAAATAACCTTTATCGGCAGCATTTATCAAGGCTGTCTCGCTACACCTATTTTTAAAATTAAGTTCAGCACCATTTTTAACCAAATACTTAACTATATCTAAATGTCCATAAGTAGAAGCTACAAGCAATGCATTCCATCCGCAATATTGAGCGTTTATATCAACACCAAATTCGATTAAATATTTTATTTTTTCTAAATTGCCTTCATTTGAAGCAACCATTAAAGCAATTGGCAATTTATCACTATTTTTGAATATTGCACCATTTTCAATTAAAAATTTAACTATTAAAAAATGTCCTTCGCCTGATGCCATCATTAAAGCCGTGAATTTACTATGATTTGCTACATTTATATGTGCGCCATTATCTACCAAATACTTTACCAGCTCAAAATTGCCCCGCATAGAGGGATACATTAGTGGCGTAAAACCATCTTCAGCTATTTTAACGTTTATATTTGCACCATTTGCTAAGCATTGTTTTGTTTTCTCTAAATCACCATAAGACTTATAATCCACAGCTTTAAATAATTCTTTATCCCAATCCATTTTTATCTCCTTTAATAAATTTTGATACCACAAAATTATACCACAAAAAATCTAAATATTCTACTAAATTTATAAAAATAGTTTAATATTTCAATAGATTGTTTATTACCAAAAATATCGCAAAATACGCCAAAATTTCGACAAAATCTAACTTGGAGTGCGTAAATGGCAAAGCTAAACAAACGCGATATGGCAGGATATTTGGGCGTAGATGTCAGCACTCTGCATAATTGGCGTAAGAAAAAGCCAAATCTCTATCGTATCATCGTAAAGGGCTTTAGATTCGATGAGGCACTAAAATCAAGCAAGGACGCTTATGAACACTTACGCAAAGTCGATGATGAGCTAAATAGCGAAATTGCGCGATTCACGGATAAGACAATAGGGGGGGGGGAATCCTTATAAAAGTTTTTGCTTCGTTTTGCTTATCCAACAAGTGGAGTCCTCTTAATCCTTAGACTCTAATC
>JBNMHH010000139.1:0-5501 GCA_050872665.1 Helicobacteraceae bacterium | reverse complement strand
TCACCGTATTTGCCGTCATCATCGTTGCCGATAGGCGCATCAAGGCTGATTGGCTCTTTTGTCATTTTTATCACATTTTTGATTTTATCGATAGGAATCGCCACTTCTTTTGCGATATTATCAATGTCGGATTCCTTGCCGTGCTTTTGCATATAATCGCGCTGTGCTTTGTTGATTTTATTGACGGTGTCAATCATATGTATAGGGATACGAATCGTCCGCGCTTGGTCGGCTATGGCGCGTGAAATCGCTTGTTTAATCCACCAAGTCGCATAAGTCGAAAACTTCAAATCGCGCTTATATTCAAACTTATCCACTGCCTTCATAAGCCCGATATTGCCCTCTTGTATCAAGTCCAAAAAGGGCAGTCCGCGATTAGTGTATTTTTTCGCGTTTGACACCACAAGGCGCAGGTTGCTTTTTGCCATTTTGTTTTTTGCCTCATCGACTATCACTTTACCGCGCTTGATTTGCTCTAAAATCTCTTTTAGCTTTTCTGGCTCTAAATTAAAGCTATCCTTACTCGCTTCTTTTGTGAGGATTAGCTTTTTAATCTCTACATAAGTGCTAACCATAGTTGTTTCTGGCACAGCTTGGGCAATATCTGCCTTGCTCATATTGGTAATATTTGCCAAAATCTTGCGGTGATTTTCGCGCAGAGTTTCATTAAATAGCGGGAGTTTATACTCTAACTTTTTCATCTCGCGTTCAAAAGATTCATCGCCTTTTAGGACATTTTCCATAATCTTTACAATCTCAGTGATGAGCTTACTTGTGGGTCCAAGTGCGAGTAATTTTTCTTTCAAAACCTCTTTTTTGTGCGCCAAAAGCAAAATATCGCTTAATGCGCTTAAATCCTGCGGGAGCGAATCGCGCGTTTTTTGCATATCACGCCTTGCTTTGTCCAAGTCCTTAAACGCCGACATTACGAGCTTTACACGCTCTGTGTCTTTGGCAGTCTTTTTGGGTGGCGCGGATTCATATTCGTCCTCATCGTCAAAATCATCGTCCCCATCGTCTTTTTTGCTATCTTTTAAAACTAAATCATCGCTGTCATCGTCAAACGCCTCTTTGCCGTCTTTATCATCGAAATTTTTAAATAGCTCTTTTACGCGTCTCTCGCGGTTGATAAGCGCGTCTCGGTAGTTGTAAATAAACTCCGTGAGGTAAGGCACAGAGCAAATCGCGTCAATTATGATATTTTCCCCACGCTCCATATTGCGCCCAAGCTCGGTTTCCTCGTCCTTTGTGAGTAGCTGAATCTGCCCCATTTCGCGCAAATACATTCGCACAGGGCTATCGCTACGACTCCACTCTAATGATTCGCGCTCTTTCATTAAGTCAAATTCCTCATCGGTGTTTTCATCGATTTGCTTTTGCTTTTGCTCACGGGCTAGTTGTTTTTCCTCGTAGTTTAGCTTTTTGGCGAGTTCTGATGAGCTAATAAATTGCTTTTTATATTTCTTTGCAAAAAGCTCAATCTTGCTAATTTGGCTAGGCGTGGCGGGTTTTTTAAGCGTAGATGCAATGTCCTCATAAGCCACAAAATCGCCCTGCTTGGTTCTAAAAAGATGCTCTAACTTTTCTTGTGGCGTTTTTGGCACTTTCTCTGGCTTGGGAGGCTTAGGCGGTTTTGGCGGTTTGGGTGGCTTTTGTGGTTTGGTAGCTTTTGGCTCTTTTTTGGGCTTTAGATTCGCTTTTAGATTCGCCGAATCTTTGGGCGTTTTGGGTGATTTTGTGGCTTTAGATTCGACTTTTTTTGTGCTTAATTTTATGGGCTTTTTAGATTCGGCTTTTTTTGCCGTGGTGGCTTTTTTAATGGTGGTGTATTGTTTGGTATCAATCTTTGTGGATTTTGTTTTGGCACTGCTTTGAGTCGCCTTTGTCTTAGCCACTGCGCTTGTTTTGGCAAGTGGCTTTGGAGTGGATTTTTTCACACTTTTTGTGCTTGGTTTGACGCTTATTTTTTTTGCACTTGATTTTGTCGCACTTGCCTTTGGTGCGGACTTTGCGCTTGATTTAATCGTAGTATATTCGTTAATATTGATTTTTTTGGGCGTGGCTTTTTTTGGTTTTGCGCTTTTATTTTTCGTGCTTTTGCTTGGCGCATTTTTAGTCGGCGCATTTATGATTTCAGCAAGGACTTTTTTAGAATCCACCTTTTTCGCGCTTTTTGCGTTTAATTTTTTATCGTTTTTTATGCTTTTTTTGTTTAGATTCGCGGATTTTTTGGCTTTTTTGTTAGATTTTTTACCCATAATTTTCACCTTTGAATAAAATTTAAAAAAGCCATACTTTTATCATAATTTTTCTTAAATTAACATTAAAAAAAGCCGCAATTTTTGCTGTTATTTCCAAGTTATATTTATCGCACCCAGCGGGTTGTGAGGCGTTAGCCGAAGCAAAAAAAGACAATTGCGCTTTTTTACCGAAATCGCCACGAATCTTTTGCTTCCTTTAGCCTCTCCTTACAAATCTCACTCACCAAAATGCCCTCTTTTTCGCCTAGCATATCGCCCAAATTCCCGTCAGGTAGCGCGATAAAGCTCTCTCCATAAAAATCCCAAATATTGCCATTTTCCACAAATTCGCCCACGCGATTCACCCGCACAATAAAGCAGTTATTTAGAAAACTGCGCGTTTGCATTAGCCGCTGCCACCGCGCATTTGAGCCAAAAGTATTGGCGCACGGCACACACAAAATATCCACGCCCTTTTTTCGTAAGCCCATCATAATCTCATCAAAGTGCGCCTCCCAGCCAAAAATCGCGCTCATTTTAAAGCCACCCACGCTAAAGATTGGCGGTTGCTTGGGACGCGCATTTAGGCGCAATTCATTATCAAAAAACGCCCTTTCATTCCAATGCGGAAAGCTCATAAGCCTTGTAGCGCGGTGGAATCGCACCTTTTTAGCATCAAAAATCGCAATGCTTTTATAAAATTTATCGCGCTTGGATTCGCCTTTGAAAATGCTACCAAATGCGTGTGATTTGGCGTTAGATTCGCCACTAGATTCGGCAGATTCGCACTCTATGATTGGCACGACAATGGTAAGTTTTAGATTTTTTGCTAACTCACCAAAATACGCGCATAATTCCTCAAACTCGCGCTTTAACGCCGCTTTATTGTGGTATTCCTTAAAAAAGCGATTCGCCACAAACTCGCCCACAACGACTAAATCAATCTTTTGCTTACTGCATTCTAACCCCAAAAGCGCACTGAAAACCTTTGGCTTTATGCGCTCAAATTGCGCCATAATGAGATTCATTGTTGCTCTTTGTTGATTTCATCATAGAGATTTTTGGCGTTTTCTAGCATTTTTTGCGCCTCTTTGATTTCCGCCACGCCGTCTTTATACAGCTGCATTCCGTCTTTTAGCGTGATTTCGGTGTTATTTAGTTTATTGATAATTTCTTTTATTTTTGTGATTTTATCCTCAAAATGCACTTCTTTAGATTCGCTTGGCATAACTAAAACTCCCTAGCCTATGTGATAATTGGGCGATTCCTTGGTAATATCCACATCGTGGACATGAGATTCGCGCAAACCTGCGCTTGTGATTTCCACAAACTCGGCGTTTTTCCAAAATGTAGGAATGTCCTTAGTGCCAAGATAGCCCATAGAGCTACGCAAACCGCCCTCTAACTGATAGATTATGTCTTTGATTTTCCCACGATATGGCACTCTGCCTTCAATGCCCTCTGGCACGAGTTTATCCTGCGCAACGCCCTCTTGGAAATATCTATCGCTACTACCGCTTGTCATCGCCCCGATACTGCCCATACCGCGATAATTTTTGTATTGTCGTCCTTGATAGATGATTAAATCGCCCGGCGTTTCCTCACACCCCGCAAACATACTGCCTATCATCACGCAACTCGCGCCCAAAGCGATTGCCTTTGCGACATCGCCAGAGTATTTAATCCCGCCATCGGCGATTATAGGAATCTTATGTTTTTTCGCCTCTGTGGCGCACTCCATAATGGCTGAAATCTGTGGCATTCCCACACCTGCTACGATTCGCGTGGTGCAAATACTGCCCGGTCCAATGCCGACTTTGATTGCGTCCGCCCCCGCGCTAATTAAATCTTTGGTGGCTTCTTTGGTAACGACATTGCCTACGATTAAGTCGATATTTAGCTCTTTTTTTATCGATTCAATAGTTTTTAGCACATTTATGGAATGCCCGTGAGCGCAATCTAGCACGATGACATCAACTCCCGCCTCCACTAACGCCCTAGCCCTGTCAATCTGCAACACTCCGATTGCCGCGCCTACGCGCAGTCGCCCTAGCGCGTCTTTGTTTGAGTTTGGATATTCGATGCGCTTTTGAATGTCTTTAATGGTGATTAGCCCTTTTAGGACATTGTCGCTGTTTATAATGGGGAGTTTTTCGATTTTGTGCTTGTGCATAATCTTTTTTGCTTCATCAAGCGTAGTGTTTTCTTTTGCCGTGATTAGTGGCATTTTTGTCATCACATCGCCTACCAATTTCCGCAAATCACGCTCGAATCGCGTGTCTCGATTCGTTAAAATCCCTATCAACCGCCCCTCGCTATCCACCACAGGCACACCTGAAATCTTGTAATTATCCGTGATTAGCTTAGCGTCCGCCAAAGTTCTATCGGCTTGAATGTAAATGGGGTCGGTGATGACGCCAGATTCGCTTTTCTTTACCTTTTTCACCTGCTGAATCTGCGCGTTTATGTCCATATTTTTGTGGATTATGCCAATCCCGCCCATTCTAGCCATTGAAATGGCTGTCCTATATTCCGTAACGGTATCCATAGCCGCGCTCACAAAGGGCGCATTTAGCGTGATATTTTTGCTTAGCTTGGATTTGACGCTGACTTCTTTGGGCAAAACTTCGGAGTATCGCGGGACAAGCAAAATATCCTCGAAAGTTAGGGCTTTTTTTATCATCTTTTCTCCTTTCAAACTTAGATTTGTGGGGCAAACTCTCTAAAACTCAATCAAAAAATTTTGGTATTGTAGCGTTTGGGTGCTTAAAGTTGAATTTTTGTGGTGGAATAGATTTTATGATTTGTGCGAATCTAAAAAGCGCATTGGGCAACAAAGTGCCATTTGCACTTATAGACTATTTTTCCTTACACGCTCCGCTATGTCCTAAATCACAAGCCTTTTTGTAAAATCGCTTTGATTTAAGTTCGGTTGCCTTTTTATCGCTACCTTTTTTGGAATTTGCTTGACCTTTATATATAATGCCTAGTAGATAGCAAGAAGTATCATCTTTGTAATCACAACCTTTTGCGAGATACTCTTCTTTTTTAGATTCATCTACTTGGAATAGGCGAGGATAACCGCCCATATCGGCGTATTGATACGCTACGGTGCGACAAGATTCGCCGTCTCTTAATTCGCAACCTTTGATTGCGTATTCTACCCAAAGCCTTGCAGATTCCTCATCACGAGTTCTTTTTTCTATTTCGCGATAAATATTAGAGGCTTCCCTACAAGCAAGTCCATCTAGTGCATTACAT
>JBNMHH010000138.1:0-5525 GCA_050872665.1 Helicobacteraceae bacterium | reverse complement strand
TGAGACTAGACTAATGGTCTGCGAACGCCCAAAATTTGCCAAATCTGCGGAATGTAATTCTAAAGACGAATTGCCCAATTTAATAAGGCCAAGCTTGTTCAATTTCCCTGCTCCCCCAATTTTTGTGTCTTTTATCACTTATATCGCCCTCGCTTGTGTAGTTTAGCTTTAGCTCTGAAATATAGCGCGATTGAATCGTATTATTCGCCGTAATGTCATAAGGGCGAATCACACCACTTAAAAGCATAACCTTTTTCTCGCCATCAACCATAATCTGGCGCGTCCCCTCAATGTAGTAATTGCCATTTTCTAGCACCTTAATCACTCGCGCCATAATCTCAAAGCTAACGCGCTCCGTGCGATTTTGTGAGCCACCACCGCTAAAGTTTGTCGCGGCATTTGCCAAATTCATATTAAACGCACTGCCATCTTTAAAATCCGTGATATTTTGGGCGATTTGCGCGTCATTGCCCGTATAATCCACGCTAGGCGCACTTAAAGTGCCGTTTTGATTGCCTGTGTAGGCTTTTTGCGTGGAAAAACTCGCATCCGAGCTTTCGCTCACAAGCACTAGCAAAATGTCATTTACCCGCATAGCGCGTCTATCGGCAAACATAGGACGCTCTCCTTGCCCAAATAGCGAACCAAGTTTAGGAAACTCCTCGATAAAGTCCTTTTCAGGCAATTCCTCAACATATCTAGGCGGAGAAAAGTCCATAATCGGGTCAGCGCAAAGCATAGATAGCGCAAAAACGCAAAGCAAAATCTTTTTCATAAAATTTACCTTTAAGACTCACAAATTTTGATATAATTCGCGCATTTTAAAGCAAAGTTTATTCCAAAGGATTCAAAGCTATGACGATAAAAGAACGATTAAGCGCGGATTTGAAAACCGCAATGAAAGAAAATGATATTTTTAGACGCGATACGATTCGCCTACTAAATGCCGCACTAAAGCAAGTCGAAGTCGATAAGCGCGTTGTTTTAAGCGATGAGGAAGTAACCAAAATATTGCTTAGCGCAAAAAAGCAACGATTAGATTCAATCGCTGCTTACGAGAATGCAAAGCGCGATGATTTGGTAGCGAAAGAAAAGGGCGAATTGGAAATTATCTTGCAATATTTGCCAAAACAGCTTAGCGATGATGAATTGCGCGTAAAAATTAGCGAAATAATCGCAAATGTAGGTGCTAGTGGTGCAAAAGATTTAGGCAAAGTTATGGGCGCGTGTAAAGCCCTGCAAAGCGTGGCAGACGGGGGCAAAATCGCCAAAATCGCAAAGGAATTATTGGGCTAAATGGAGTATTGTTTCGCGGAGGTGAATCTCGCAAACTACGCGCATAATTTGGGCGAAATAAAGCGATATTTGCCACAAGGCACGAAAATAATGGCTGTCATCAAAGCAAACGCTTATGGCTGTGGCATTGTAGAAATCGCTAAAACCGCCATTGAGTGCGGAATCTATGCGCTTGGCGTGGCTCGAATCGATGAGGCGTTAATCGTGCGAAACGCCCTGCCAAATGCGCGAATCTTAATATTAGGCTACACGGCAAAGGAATTTTTAGAAAAGGCAATCGCGCAGAATATCGAGCTTTGCGTGTATCACAAGGACATTGCGGAGGCGATTTCGCGCGAGGCAGTGGCGCAGGGGAAAATTGCACGAATTCACATAAAAATAGACACGGGAATGGGACGAATTGGCTACTTGTGCGGGGGCAATTCGTTCTGGGGTAATCATTTGCGTTGTTTCGGCGACAAAATTTCGCTCGATGAACCTCAAGTTCTATCTCGCTCATTTCGCGCCAAAACAACGCAAAGCACTACCGCCATTCCTTCCGTTGTAGATTCCACGCAAAGCGTGGAATCTAGTAAAAAAAATAGTGCGTCAGCACACCAAATCTCGCCCGATTCGTGGTGCAAAAAAACGGAATCAAAGGGTGCAGTAGTGCCACCCGCCGATTTTTTGCTAGAATCGGAAAAGCGAGGCTCTCCCCCTAAAAGCGAAAAGCGGCAGCTTTTGGCGCGTAGGGGGAGCGTGGTGGGGGGTGCAGCCCTTTTGCGAAAAGAAAAAGGCGAATCTAATAAATTAAAAAATGATGACTTGGTAGAATCTAACACAGATTCGGCACTTGATGAGATTGAATCTATCGCAAATCTCCCTAGCGTCCAAATCGCTGGGGTTTTTACACATTTTTCAAGCGCAGATGAGGACGATTTGAGCTATACGAAAATGCAGTGTGATAGATATAGCGCGTTTGTAGAGGCACTTGAATCGCGTGGGATTCGTGGCTTTATTCGGCATTGCTCGAACTCTGCGGGGATTTTTAGCTATCCTAAGGGTGTGTTTGATATGGTGCGCGTGGGAATTATCAGCTATGGCATTAGTCCGTTTGCGAGTGCCACGCTACCCATTGCGCTAAAGCCCGTGCTAAGCCTAAAAGCCCGTGTGGTGCATATCAAAACGCTTCCAAAAGGTAGCGCGATTAGCTATGGGCGGACATTTACCACAAGTGCAAGTGCGCAAATCGCCACGGTGTGCGTGGGTTACGCCGATGGATATAGCAGGTTGCTTTCAAATAAAGCAGAGGTTTTGATTCGCGGGAAACGCGCAAAAGTCGTGGGTAGCGTCTGTATGGACCAAATTTGCGTGGATATTAGTGGCATTGATGGCGTCCAAATCGGCGATGAGGCGGTGCTTTTTGGCGTTGATGAATGGGGCAATGAGATTAGCCCCGATGAATTAGCCCACAAAATCGGCACAATCAGCTATGAAATCATCTGCGCCGTGTCAAACCGAGTGCCTAGAGTTTATAGAGACTAGAAGTTGCCATTGAAAAAAAACATATTACTAGATAAAAGACAAATTGTCGCGATTCAGCGTCAATCGTGAATGACAATTCATATCAAATAACCATTTAAATTACACCTAATTCCTACAAACGCGCTTTTTTATACTGCGCGTCCATTTTTTGCTGTAATATTTTAGTGGATTTTGTTTTGCGATGATTTTATTTAAATCAGCTCTAGTTTGTTCCACGACACCTGCTACACCTTTTGTATATGCACTAAATTCGTGTTCTACGCTATGAATCTTTTGATAAATCTCACGCAATTCATCGCAAAATATCGGTGTATCAAGCGCAATATCCCACCATTCCTTTGTGTATGGATAGTCGATAGGCTTTGCATTAGTATCCAACCAATGATATTTGGATAGCCACGGGTGCGATGGTCCATTGAGATGCGCGATTTTTAGATTTTGCAAGGTAGCTTGTAGCTTATCTTTAAAATCGCATTTTGGATTGTTTAGCTCGATTCCTGCTTGGAAAATTAGTAGTCCATATTTTGGCGGAAGCCTCACAATGTCGCCTTTTATCACAATATTTAGCGCGTCTTGGTCTGCAAACTCTGAGCGATATTTCTGCAAAAAATCCAAACATTTAGATTCTATATTTTGTGCCTTCCATTGCGTAATATTTATAAACATTAGCCCCGAGCAAAAATAATATGGCACTTCAAATGTGTGGATTTTGCTATCTCGTGTGGATTGCAAAGTCCTATCCCACTTTGCATTCTCGCTTGTATAGCCACAGCTACTTGCAAGGATATGATTACCTAAATCTATATTCCAAAGTTCCCTTACATCGCCAAGCACAAGCATATCCGTATCTAAATAAAGGCATTTTGTGGCATTATTATCAGGCAAAAATCGCGCAAAAAGCAAACGATAATACGCAAGATAATTTTTAGAGTGCTCATACTCGAATCCCCACGGACGAAATCCGTGAAATATCTCATCATCAAATGTGTGAATTGAAATTTGGCAAGGATAGATTTGGCTTAGCTCATCAATAAATGAATCTAGTTTGTTGCGTGTCGCTTGGCTGATAAAATCGCTTAAAATATGGAAGTGATAAGGGGCTAATTTAGATTCGTGGGATTTATCGCGTGAATCGCGGATACGGGACTTATCGTGCTGTGGGATTCCCCCCCCCCCAATTTGTGGCGCAGTGTGCTTAATGATACTATTTATAACTACGGCTGTATATTTGATATAACGCTCATCGGCGTTAAAGACTATGTGATACATTATAATCCTTTGTGATTTTAAAATAAAATGCAAATCTTACCACAAATTTTAATAGAATCGCTTTTAAATTTTTAAGGGGATTTTATGGATTTGATTTTGGCAAAAAAGCGCGTTTTGTTGCTAGTAAGCGGAGGAATCGCCATTTACAAATCGCTTGATTTAATTAGCAATCAAAAAAAATAAGCGCGAATCCACTTAAAAGTCTTTGCTTTGTTTGGCTTATCCAAAAAGTAGAGTCCCCTTAACCTCGTCATTGCGAGAATTGCCTTTGGCAAGTCGTGACAATCTATTTATTTTTTGTTTGGATTGCTTCGTTGCACTCGCCTTGCTCGTGCGCCTTGCAATGACGGAAAAAGTGAGCAAATCTAACTCATATATCGCCTCATTTCTTCGTTGAATCCCTCGATTGTTTGCAATACGCGGATTATGGCAAGCATTAGATTGCGCGGGATTGGCTCATCGATTTCTACACTGCGATATAGCTCACGGGCGAGTTCTTTTTGCTCACGGATTGGGATATTGTGCTGCCTTGCGATATCTTTTATGCGAATAGCAAGTAAATCCGTGCCTTTTGCCACGACATAGGGCGGGATTCCCTCTGCCAAATCAAATGTGATTGCCACCGCGTAATGCGTGGGGTTTGTGATGACGACTTTGGCGTTTTTGACATTGGATAGCATTTTTTGCGATGCCATTTTGCGCATTGTTTGGCGGATTCGCGCACGAATCTGCGGGTTACCCTGCAGGTTTTTAAACTCATCTTTGACTTCTTGCTTAGTCATTTTTAGATTGTCAATGTATTGCCGTTTTTTGACAAAATAATCCACAATCGCCATAAACAAAAACAGCACGAGCAACGCCCCAGCCAAAATCAACGCCTTATCTTTGAGCCACAAAAGCTGTTTAAAAACGCTTAAAAACGCCACGCCCTGCAATTCTTTGATAAAACTCATAAAGACAAAAAGCCCCAAACTTAGGGCTATACCGACTTTTAGCGTGATGAGAAAGCCATCAAGTAGCTTTTTTAGCGAAAACATATTTTTTAGCCCATTTATCATATTGATTTTGGAGAATTTGGGGATTATCGTTTTTATGGTTACTAGGAAGCCAAATTGCAGGACATTTCCGCCGATTCCTACCAAAATCAACGCCAAAAATATGGGCGCGACAATTAGCAAACTCTCGCTTAAAATAAAAACGGCTAAATTTAGCATTCCCGCGTTTGTAAATTCCTCCAAATTAAAGTGCATTACAAACAAAAACAAGCCATTTACGCGCTTTGCAAGGTATGGGAAAAGCCAAAAAATGACGCCAAATCCAAAGAGCAAAGCCAAAAAGCCGATGACTTCTTGGCTCTTTTTGACATTGCCTTCCTCGCGGTCTTTTTGATGTTTATACTCGCTTGGAAGCTCGGTGCGTTCGTCTGAATCGGGCAT
>JBNMHH010000137.1:0-5556 GCA_050872665.1 Helicobacteraceae bacterium | reverse complement strand
TTCAAAGCCTATTGCGACCAAACAAGAGCTATTTTGCTATATTGATTCAATTACGGATTTTTTGGCAAAAATTAGTGAGAAAAACCCTAAAATAGGCATTTTGTTTGAAGGCTCGATTTCGCATTTATTGCAAAGCGCGATGATTGCGCTTTTGAGTGTGAAAAAAAATGCTATAAGTGCGGAGTTTGAAGCGTGTAAGGCTGTGATTTTAGGCGCACTTGAATCTTACAAGCGCGAAATAGGGGATTTGTGATGATAAATATTATTTTGCACGAGCCACGAATCCCACAAAACACGGGCAATATCGGGCGTCTTTGCCTCGCGCTAAATGCAAAATTACACTTGATTTATCCGCTGGGATTTGTGCTTGATGATAAGGGGCTAAAACGCGCAGGAATGGACTATTTTAGGGAGGTTGCGCTTGTGAAATGGGATAATTTTTCGCATTTTGTGAGCGCGAATCCTATCGATTCACACCATTTTTTCCTAAGCACAAAGGCGCAAAAATGCTATTTTGAGGCAAAATTTGGCGAATTGCAAGGCAAAGAGGCGCAAAATAGCGAAATATTTTTGCATTTTGGCAGGGAGGATAAAGGACTGCCAAGCGACTTGCTAAGTGCCTATTTCACGCAAACTTATAAGATTCCTATGCAAAATAACGCGCGGAGTCTTAATCTCTCAAACGCCGTTAGTATCGTGGCTTACGAAGCCCTGCGCCAAATGTGGTTTTTGAAAACTTAGGATTCGCCTAAAAAGTGAGCGATTTGCATTTTAATTATAATTGTGAGGCAATTTTAGTGAATCATCAAAAAAAATTCATTCTGTCATTGCGAGGCGTTACAAACGCCAAAGCAATCCAAACAAAAACAAAAATAGATTGCCACGACTTGCCTAAAGGCAAGTCTCGCAATGACAAAAAAGTAGTGGATTGCTTCGATTTTCTGCAAAAATCTCGCAATGACAGAAATAAGTTTGGATTGCTTTGGTGATTCAATGAAACGCCTCGCAATGACAGCGTGGAGTAGATTTGTTATTGTGTGGCGTGAATCTTGGGCGATTCACATAAGATTCACGCACGATTCGCACTAAATTTGCACTAGATTCGCACAAATCTAGCACGAATCTAAATTTATCCCACTGCGCTATATGATTGTCGCAATTCTTGCGCTTTTACCCACGCAATAATCAACAATACAAGTGCAACTAACAAGACAATGCCACCGATAAATATTACTAGCGTTATTGTCCCAGCAAGAGAACACCAAAAATAATACATAAAAAATGGCTCATTTGTGATATATGCAACTTCTTTGTAATAAAGATACGAAAAATACCACGATGATAATGCCACTAGAAAGCCTAGTGTCGCGCCAAATATTGACATTATGCCAAGTCCGCTAAAAGAGCTATATCCACCCATAAGCGCACCAATAGATAAAATACCACTACCAGCACTCGCAAATATGATGATTGCGCCAAGAAAATATACCGCCATAGATAAAATCCAATTTTTCAGTAGCGTAGTGCTTTGAGAAGCCTTGTGTAGCCCCAAAACCACCAATACATACAACACCAACGCAGCCAATCCAAATATAATGCCAAGTATAGGGATAATCATAAGCACACAACAGCCCATCATTATAAACGCCTTTAGTTTTATACTTTGCAAATCCGTAGATAGCAAATTTTTTGTGGCATCATTGACATTAAAGGCTTGTTTGATAATATAAATATCAATCGCCTTGCCGTCCTTTATATCAAAATCCACTTCGCAACCTTCTAATTTCTGTCCGTCTTTTAGATTTTTGATTTCGCCTTCATCATAGTAGTAGCGTCCGCCGTCCTCTGCACTAATCGCACCTGCACCTAAAATCTTGCCTTTCATTTGCAATTCCTTTCTTTTTTAATTAAATAAGTGCGTATTTTATCACAAGGGGGGGGGTAGATTGTCAAGGGGGTTTTAAGTAAAAATTTGTGGAAATTTAGAAAAATTATAGATTCGTGGGGATTTTGATTTGATTTTTTTTGGATTGCTTCGGGCAAAGCCCTCGCAATGACGAAAAGTAGCGAATATATACCACGCGCCGTCATTGCAAGATTCGCTTGCGAACCCTGCAAATGAACGTAGCGAATTTTCGTGGCAATCTATTTTTATTTTTATTTGGATTGCTTCGGCGATTCATTGGTTCGCCTCGCAATGACGAATCTATACGCTGTCATTGTAAGTAAGTGAAACGAACGAAGCAATCTATTTATTTGTTTGGATTGCCACGACTTGCCTAAAGGCAAGTCTCGCAATGACGAGGTGGTGGGAGTGTGGATTCTCACTACACGCGGATTTTATTTTTCGGCAATTTGCTAAAATCGCCTCGCAATGACAAATCTAATAATTACAAACCTACCCCATTACGCTTTCAAATTTTTTGTATAAATCCAAAATTTGCGTTTTTTTCGCATAAAAGCTATTTTGATTCGCAATCAAAAACGCGCTTGATTCCATAATGACTTCATCGACTTTGAGATTGTGCTGTTTCATCGTGCTGCCCGTCTCCACAATATCCACAATCGCGTCTGATAAGCCCACAAGCGGGGCGAGTTCGATAGAGCCATAAAGTTTGATGATTTCTGTCGCCACCGCTTTTTTGGAGAAAAAATCACGCGTGATATTGGGCATTTTGGTGGCGATTTTGATTTGAGGTTTGTTAAAGTCTAGCACTTCGTCATTTTTTGAGCCTAGCACGACTTTGCATTTGCCGATTTGCAAATCCAAAAGGCGGATAATATCAAGTTTATTTTCCTCTAGCACATCTAGCCCCACCACGCCCAAATCCGCCGCTTGGTGCAAAACATAGCTTGGCACATCTTGGTTGCGCACTAGCAAAAATTTAAAATCGCCCTTTTGTAAAATGAGCTTTCTATCCAAAAAGCTAAAATCATCATCAAAGATTTTCCCCATTATCGCCAAAACTTCATCGGCGATTCGCCCCTTTGGCAGGGCGATAGTGAGATTAGATTCCATATCGCTTATCCTCCCGCATTAGATTCGCTAAGTGCCTTTTGCATTCCCTTAAACACGAGCGTATTATCAAAGAGCGAGTTTGGAAAAAAGCGCGATAGAAACTTCCCATCGCCACCTGTAAAATAGATGAGATTATTTTTTGCAATGCTATCAATGTTTAAAATGATACTTTTTAGGCAACCATAGCTCACCGCATCTTGCGTATTTTGGGGAATCATATCTAGTGGGACGCCCAAATTAAACTCCACATTTAGCACTTCAATTTTTGAGAACATTTTTTTGTAGCTTTCAATGCCGGGCATTATATATCCGCCCAAATGGACGTGCTCTTGGATTATATCAATGGTGATTGCGCTTCCAGCGTCAATAATAATGCCATTGTCAATGCCAAAACAAGCCGCTTTTCTATCAATGCCAAGCCCTTTGTAAATCGTATCGAGTGTGATTAGATTTGCGATATTTTGGCAGTTGCTATGTGATTCGAGTAATTTGCGCTCGTTGCGGTGATTCACAGAAATGTAGTAAATGCAATAATCCTCATTTTTGCGAGTTAGCGCGTTTGGCTCTTCTTTCCACACTCTGCCCTTGTAAAAAAAGTGGAAAAATGTATTGCCAATGTCGCATAAAATCATACTACTTCACTTTTATGATTTTGTTGTCATAATAAATTGTGCTGTCGGTATAAAAGCTATTTTTATACTCGGCAATGTTAATTTTGTAGATTTCATCGGCAAATGTTTGCAAGTCGATTTTGATTAAAAAGCCCTGCGATTCAAGCGTGTATATCGCATCGCTAACGATTATGGAGTTTAGAGTCGCAAAGGGAAATTTCTTTTTATTTAGCTCATTTAAAAGCAAATCTAACATTATCACTTCGCCTTCTAAGCTAAGCACAAAAATTTTGCCGTCCTTTGATAAAATGTCATTGACATTTACCGCGTAGCTAAATTCTTTGCCACTTACAATCGTGCTAACCTTGCTATTTGTAGCGACTATTAGATTTTCGCCATCCACGCTTAGATAAATGATATTGCCAAAATAATTCCCACTGCCAAGCGTAATGGTGCGCAAAATCTTATAAGCGTTTAAATCTACGACAATGAGTTTGCCGTCCAAAGTCGGCATAATGATTGTCGAATCCACAAAATAAGGCGAGGCATTTTTGGAATTTATCGCATAAACACTTCCGCCCTTATTGCTAAAAAGCTCCTCATTTGTGGAAATATCCCACAAAATCGCGGTATTATTTGCCAAAATCACCGCCAAAATATTGCCTCTCACACTCGCACTTAAGGGCATAAACTCAAACTCAAAACTTTTTAAAATCTTGCCCTCAGTGCTTAAAAAATGCACATTATTATTGCTGTAATCCGCCACGATAATGCTATCCTCGGTGGCGTTTAAAAAGAGATATTCCTCTTTGATATTCGCGCTAAAAATGCCATTTTTGGTAACAAGTGTGCCGTCCTCTAACACCGCGCCGTTTTTATTCGCCTGTAAAATATCATCGCTTAGTTTAGAGTGGATTTCAAAATCGCCCTTTATGGCGTCTTTATCGGGCGTAAAATATTGCTTTTCGCTACACGCGGTGAAAAAAATACCAAAAAAAAGCGCGATTCCTAAAAGCGCGAAATTAAAGTATTGTCTCATCACTCGCCTTTGTTTGATTCGCTTGAATCTATGACGGATTTGGCTTTAGATTCGCTTGAATCGCTCGAATCTACGCTTGATTCAGCCTTTGATTCGGGCGAATCCGCTTTAGATTCGCTCGAATCTTTTGGATTCGCCACTTCTTTTTTAGTAATGGTAGTATGCGCCAAAATCCGCGCAATCTCAGCCAACTGCGAATCCGCCGAAATGGTATTTAGGATATTTTTGGCATCAGTGATTTTGCCATTTTGTATCATCATATACGCACTCTCAATCTTTGCCAAGTCGCCAAGTGCGTATTTATCGCTCTTTTCCAAAAGCGTGGAATCTCGCTCAAATGAGCCTAAATGATAATTTGCCAAATATTGGACAAACTCATTTTTTGCTTCACTTAGCCCTTGCAAATCCGCCGTGTTGCCTTTGTCAAGCGATTCCTTTAGCAAAAAGAGATTATAAAGATTTTCATTGCTTTTTTGCAAACTAATGCGGAGATTGTCATCATCTGGATTTTCAAGCAAATTGCTTAAAATCTCACTGCTTTTTTTGGCATTGGATTCGACAATGAGCGACTTTGCGCCCATAAAAATTGCCAAAATCGCCACCACACCGCAAACGCCCCAAATGATATGCTTATATCGTTTGTATAAAAGCTCCAATTTAAAGGCATTTTCGATGATTTTCTCATCGCTACTAAATTCGCTTTTGATGAAATCTAAATTATTTTTTACACTCAAAATTTGCTCCTTTTATTTAATTAAATACGCAGAATCTAAAATAAATTCGTCATTACGAGCAGATTCGCAGAATCTGAGTGGTAATCCATCAAAATCCGTCATTGCGAGCGAACTTTGTTCGCGTGGCAATCCACCTTGTGATTCGTTTATAGA
>JBNMHH010000136.1:0-5593 GCA_050872665.1 Helicobacteraceae bacterium | reverse complement strand
GGGCGAATCAAATTAGCATTAGCGGGAATTTGGCTGCAAACACCACGCTAGAGGCAAATGAGATTGAAATCAGCGGACAGACACACAAAAGCACGGCGATTGTTTGCAAAAGCGCGAAAATCTCCACTCATCGCGGGATTTTGGATTGCGATAGTGCAAATATCAACGCATTTGAGGGCGGAATCGTGCGAGGCGAAAACCTAGAAATCGCCCAAGCAAATGGTGGCGAAATCGAGGCAAACACAATCAACATAAATGAGCTTTTTTCAGGCGCGAGTGTGAGATTTAGCGCGAAATTAGTGGTAAATTCGCTAAAAGGCGGGGATAATAAAATCATCTTTACGCCCCTTGCTAGTAGGCACAATAAGCAAAAGATTGAATCGCTATTAAAGGAGCTCGAATCTAACCAAGCCACCGAGCAAAACCTAAAGAAAAAAGAAACCGCCCTAATTTATCAATACAATAAATTCCACCAAACAGCGCGGGATTTAAAAGCGCAAATCGCCGATGACAAGGCAAAAAATCGCGCTACGCCTGATTATGTCCTAAAAAATTATAAGGCATTTTTAGAGATTGTAAATGGCTTAAAAGCCCTAAAAAGCGAGATTGCAACGCTTGGCAAAGAACACACAATCATCATAAATACCATTAGAGAATACCAGCAAAGCGTCTTTAGCGCGGAATTTTTATGCAAGGACGGATGGCTAAAATATAATGATGTGATTTTTGAGCTAATTTCGCCAAAAGTTCATCAATCAAAGACGATTATTAAAGGCATTGGCAAGTATCAGTTTGACGCGCAAGAAAAGTGCATAATTCATCATAAAATCTTTAGCAACGAAAATGATGAGACGATAAACAATCAAGGATTTTAAGGATTTAAGAGGTGCGAAAATGATAGCAGGTTTGATTGGAAGCGTGTATAAGCGCATTGCAAGTGGTGTGCTTTTTAATGTCAATGGCGTGATTTATGAAGTCTCTATGTCGCTAAATGCCCTGCCTTGTGTGAAAGAAAATGATACGCTACTAATTACGCAAATTATCCGTGAGGATAGTATCGCGCTATATGGCTTTCTAAGCAAAGATGAAAAGGATTTATTTGATAATCTAATAAAAATTAACGGCATCGGTCCTAAGGTCGCACTTAGCATTTGTAGCACTTTTAAACCTGCGGAATTTCTAAATATCGCAAATAGCAATGATTTCTCTAGCCTCAAAAAAGTGCCGGGCATAGGGGAAAAAATGGCAAAGCGAATCATTGTAGAGATTAGCGGAAAGTTAGGCAATATCGCACAGCTAAATTTGCCACAAAGCAAGATTGACGCGCTAAATGCGCTTGAATCGCTGGGCTTTAAAAATAGTGAGATTTTAGCAATGTTAGAAAATGTGGAATCTACAAGCACGGAGGGAATTATAAAAGAGGCGTTGCAGAAATTAAAACGCTAAAAAAATTGCTGTTTTTTTCAATTTGTCTTTGGGTATGCAATTTCGCACTTGTAAGAATTTTTGGGATTTCGCAGACTCCAAGTCTAGTCTCAATCCCAAAAATTTTCACAAATACAAAAGCCACACCGCAATTACTTCGATTGTTGTTGAAATTGTCGCCATTGCTTTGAAAATTCAAATGTCGCTAATTATCTCGCCCTAAAAATATACACTTGATTCGGGGCTTTAAAAATATTGCCCATATTATTTAGCGCGTGATTTATGCCAAGATTTCGCAAAATATATGCGCCCAAACTCATCGCGCTGTAATTTGGAAAATATCCCCTATTTTGCGTAGCATAAAGCAACTCATAGTGATTTTTTAGCCACTTCACTTGAAAATCGCCTATCATAAATTTATCGCTCATATAAGTTAGAATGATTAAATCCCCGCTTTGGGGCGAATCCACGCTATCGCTATTAAAAAAGCTAAGATTTGCGCGTAAATCCACGCTAAAAATTTTGCCATTTGGCTCATTTGATTTTATATCAAAATTCTCCACACCATAAATCTTTGGTAGCACGGAAAATAGCGATGGATAAGCCCACGAATTATAGCACCTATCGATTCCGCGACAAAATCCATCGAAATAAATCGTAGTTTTGCTTTGGCTCTCGCTAATATACGCGCTTAAAAACGCAAAGGCGTCATTAAGATTTTTGTTTTGAATCTTATTTAGCGTGTAGTAATGAATGCTCTGCGGGACGCAACTACTCACAAAAATAAGTGTGGTTAGCACCAAAACCGCGCGAATCCACGCATTTTTTAACAAATCGCAATGCCGATTCACAAAAAACGCACCATAAACACACGCCAAAAGATTTGGTGGAGCAAAGTAGTGAAAACTCCCCATACCAAGCACCAAAAACGCCAAAAAATAACAAAACGCACTAATCCCCAAAGCATCATAGAAAATATCGATTTTTTCGCCACACCGCGCGATTTTATAAGTGCGAATGCCTAGCATAATGGGTAGTGCAATGCTTACAAGCGGTGTGCCTAAAATCGCCACAACCGCCGTGCGAATCGTAGAAAACACGCCAAATTCGCCATATTTCCCCTCCGCGCCAAATGCAAAGATAAAATATGCGCCCAAAAATATAAGGCTTGAGATGATTAAAAGAGCGCAGAAAATGGCGTGGATTCGTGGGATTTCTTGCTTTGCGATAAATCCAAGTGCGAGGTAGAAAAATCCAAATCCGCCGATGATGACAAATGAGACTTCTTTGAGGTAAAGCGCGAGATTCGCGGATATTAGGGCGATGATTAGAATTGCAAATGTTTTAAATTTGTGTTCTGCCCCCCCCGTGTGCGATTCGCGCTATTTAAAAATGCGCTAAAAAGTGAGAAAAATATCATTATAAAGGCAATTTGCGTGGTTTCTGGGAATGTGATTTGCGTGTAGATTTTCACGCACCCCACGCTAAAAATAAACATTGCAAATAAAATCACTCGCGCCCTAGCGCAAAATCCGCGTGTGAGATAGTAAAAACTCACAGCCACAGCGATAAAACAAAACATATTAAAAATCATAAAAGCATAAGGATTTGTAGAAATTTGTGCCACAAGGTTTAGATTCCACCCTGCAAGTGGGAAAAATCGCCCCAAATTAAAATCGCGTCCGTGCCACACAGATTCGCCATTTACCAAAGCCGCATAGTAGGTAATATCATCGCCACTCATAAGCGGTGCGCTTGTATTCCACACAATAGCCACCGCGCAAAGTGCTATGAGTGCGATAAAAAGCGCGTTATACATTTTAGTTATTTTACTCTCCATTTTGATTTTTTAACTGCGACATTTTATCCAATCATCGCCTCTAATTGCTGCGAATCTAAAATGATGATTTTGCCCTTATTCACGGATATTGCGTCCAAATCTTTTAGGGATTTTATGATGCGCGATAGGGATTGCGGATTGGTGTTTAGGATTTCGGCGATTTTGCGCTGTGAGGGGAGATTTGCGCTGTTTTCTAAAAGGAAATTCGCCAAATTTTGGCTTAGCGAATTTTCATTTTTAGTGATATATCGCTCCAAAATGCCTATTTTCTGGCACAAAGAGCTAATTAGCGAAAAGCAAAATTCGCCATTTTGTTTAATATGTGTGCGAAAATCTTTTAGCTTAATTTCTAAAATCTCGCATTCGCCGACACAAATGCCACTTGCTGGATAGCTTTGCCCCGTTAGTGCTGGGTATTCCGCGATAAAGCACACGGCATTTAGCGTGTGTAGGACTTTTAAAGCGTTTTTATTCCCGCCAAATGCCTTGCTTAAGCGCACTTTGCCCTTTAGTAGCAATAATAATTTCATCGGCATTTCGCCCTCGAAAAACAAAATATTATCACTCTTATAATGCCGAATCCTACCTATTTTGCTTAGTTGCGCGATATATTCCACTCCATACTCCAAGATTAACACAAGTTAATTTTTAAAAATTTTAATTGTGCTAATATCGCCAAAAAATTTTAAGGAGCAAATATGTTGTATGGGCTGTTTTTGGTGATTCATACGCTTTGTGCGATTATATTTTTGGGATTTATTTTTTGCGATGTGGTGCTTTTAAGCCCAGTGCGCAAGGTGCTTGGCGATGAGTTTGCAGACAAACTTTGGAGCGTGGTAGGAAAGCGCGGACGCAAGATTATGCCCCTTTGTGTGCTGTTGCTTGTGATTAGCGGTGGGGCGATGATGACGCGCTGGGTAAGCCCATCTCTTGGGTGGTTTGGCACGAGTTTGCAAACACTGCTAACTATAAAAATCCTTTTGGCACTTGGGATTGTCGCAATGGTGGTTACTTCGCTGACTTTTCACTTTTTGTTGCCACACCGCAAAAATCCTTTGGCAAATGCGATTCACCCACTCGCGCTTATTTTGGGCTTTTTTATCGTGGTTTTGGCAAAATTAGCATTTCACATTTAGTTTAAAAAAAGGAGCAAAAAATGAAAAAACATAGCGAAATCAATATGGATTGCTACGATTTTGCTTTCGCAAAATCTCGCAATGACGGCGTGTGGTGGATTGCTACGATTTTCTCGCAATGACGGCGTGGGGCGAATTCACACCCCCCCCACCTTGTCATTGCGAGGGCTTTGCCCGAAGCAATCTATTCTTTTATTTTTGGATTGCCACGAAAATCCTACGAATTTTCTCGCAATGACAAATTACTATACAACGATAGATTCACTTAAGCAATGATAAAACCAGCCCATCTCTAAAATCTCAGCATTAGTCCCACTTGAAATCCGCCCTTGCCATTTGGTAAAATGGGTGTTGTGATTAACTCTATTTTTTCGTTTTTATTATAAATTCCAAATATTTCTCCTAGTCCCATACGCTGTATTATGCTTCCTAGCGGGTCTAGCACCCATAAGAAAAAGTTTCCTAAAAAATAGCTATCAAAGAGTTTGCTATCATTGCGCTGAATGTAGCGGATAAACTGATAAAATCCCTCGCCAAGCAACGAGCCAAGCGCAGGTGTTAGCACCAAATCCTGCCAACTAGGCACTTCCGCAAAGCTCTCAAGCCCATATTCCCAATAAAATGTTGATGCCACAAAGCTAAAAATCGCGCCCTCCGCCCAGCTGAATCCCGCCATTCGCGGTTGCAAATAATACAGCGCACCGACATAAGGGTGGGCGACATAGTTTAGCCACGCCTCGTCATTATCCACCACAGGCGAGTTTGAGACATTTCGGCGGTATTTTTTGGCGAGTTTGCCAAGTGCCATTTCGCTTCTATCCCAATTTGAGATAGATTCGGGCAGTGCGTAGAGAATGCCCATTGCCGCAAGACTTGCTACGGCGATGATTCCCACGCTTAGCCCCAAATATTTTCCCCTGCTACTTGGCTCGTAGTAGGCTTCGCTAATAGGCGCAACTTGCGCATTTTGCAATAAATCAAGTGTCGAATCTTGGCTACTATGGGATAGATTCGCCACTAAGGATATGGATAAAAATATTTTTATTACAATATTTTTGCATTTTTTTGTCATTTTTTCGCACCTTTTAAGTATGGAAAATGTGATTTTACAATAAAGTTTGCTAAATTTTTGCAAAAGATTTTTATGAGGTTTTTGTCAAAGGCGGAATCGCTACACTGGCGGGGGGGGGGG
>JBNMHH010000135.1:0-5623 GCA_050872665.1 Helicobacteraceae bacterium | reverse complement strand
GCCTTTTCCTCATCTTTTAGCAATTTATCGATTTCCTCATTTGAGAGCATTAGCTCCGTGCCGTCTTTTGCTTTTAAAAGCACACGCGTGGATTCGCTAGGATATTCCTCCAAAATTTTAAAAGTCCCGTCCTCTTGCTCTTCGATTACCACAAATGCGCCGTTTTTTACCGCCTCTTTGGTGCTTTGGGCGTTTTGCGTGGCATTATCACAGCCATTTAACGCCAAAATCACAGCCACACCAAGTCCGCCCATAAGCCCAAATTCGCTGATTTTCTTTACTTTTTTCATTATCTTTCCTTTGAATCTAATTTATGCCAAATTTTCCCATTTTAGCTTTGATCCGCCCAAAATGTGAAAATGCAAATGTGGCACTTCCTGTCCGCCGTCCTCGCCGATATTTGTGATGATTCGATAGCCGTTTTTATCTAGCCCCGTTTTTGCTGTAACTTCTTTGATAAAGTTGCTAATCTCGCCTAGTAAGTCCGAATCCGCGCTTTCAAAATCTTTCGTGCAAATTTTTGGAATCACAAGGATATGAATGGGGGCTTTTGGATTTATGTCATAAAACGCTAAAAATTTTTCATTCTCGCACACCTTTTTGCAGGGAATCTCACCGCTCACAATCTTTTCAAAAATAGTCATTTTTTGTCCTTTTGCTTTAAAATTTATGTGCGTGGATTCTTGCAAAAAAATTTTTAAAATCACATTAAAGATTTATTAGAGATTCATTAGCGCGAATCTTTACAAAAAATTTACTTTTTGTAACTTTTTGTAAGCGATTCGCCAAAGATTCGCCAAATTTGGCTATATATTTATGGAAATATTTTCTTTTATTTGCTATCATAAATCCCGCATTTATACCAAAATCAAAACCAAAATCATAAAGGAGATTTTATGCAGGAAAGAGAAGAGTTTGAGCAGATTTCTGCGAGATTAGATAAGTTTGAGAAATTGCCTGATTTAAGCACGAAAAATGGCGATATTAAGTCCATTTTAAGCAAAAATGGCATTTCACGGAGAGATTTTATGAAATGGGCGGCGGCGATGACTGCATCAATGGCACTTCCAGCGTCATTTATCCCGCTAACTGCGAGAGCTGCGGAGTTGGCAGGGCGACTACCTGTCGTGTGGCTACATATGGCGGAATGCACGGGTTGTAGCGAGAGTTTATTACGAAGCGATGCGCCTAGCATTGATTCGCTAATTTTTGACTACATTAGCTTAGAATACCACGAGACTGTTATGGCAGCAGCGGGTTGGCAAGCCGAGCAAAACGCCGAAAACGCGATGAAAACCTACAATGGCAATTATATTTTAATGGTTGAGGGCGGGATTCCTAGTGGGAATAGCGAATTTTATCTCACAATCGGCGCACACGGAAATACAGGCGCAAAAAGCGCAAGAGAAGCAGCGCAGGGTGCAAAAGCGATTTTTGCAATCGGCACTTGCTCTAGCTTTGGTGGTGTCCAAGCGGCAAATCCCAATCCTACAAACGCCGTCCCACTAAGTAAAATCACTAATAAACCCGTCATCAATGTGCCCGGCTGTCCGCCGAGTGAAAAAAATATCGTAGGCAGTGTGTTGCATTTTATTTTATTTAACACGCTACCTGCGCTTGATGCTTATAATCGCCCCACTTGGGCTTATGGACTGCGAATCCACGATTTATGCGAGAGACGCGGACATTTTGACGCAGGGGAGTTCGTGCAACAATTCGGCGATGAGGGCGCGAAAAATGGCTACTGCCTTTACAAAGTCGGTTGCAAAGGACCATATACATTTAACAACTGCTCAAGGCTTGGATTCAATCAGCATACAAGTTGGCCTGTGAAAGCAGGACACGGCTGTATTGGTTGCTCTGAGCCAAATTTCTGGGATACGATGAGTCCATTTGAAGAGCCTTTGGCAAATAAACTTTATGCGACTTCATTTAACGGAATCGGCGCAGATAAGACAGCAGACACCGTTGGCGCAGTTTTGCTAAGTGCCACAGCGATTGGAATCGCAGCTCACGCGGCGTTATCAATGGCAGTAAAAGATAAAGATAGAGATTAAGGGGGAGAAAATGACAAAGCGAATCGTAGTTGACCCAATCACAAGGATTGAGGGGCATTTAAGAGTTGAGGTTGTAGTAGATGATAATAATGTGATAACCGATGCGTTTTCTAGCTCTACACTTTGGCGTGGGCTAGAAAAAATCGTGCGAAACCGCGACCCACGCGATGCGGGATTTTTAATGCAACGAATCTGTGGCGTTTGCACCTACTCGCATTACAAAGCTGGAATCACAGCGGTAGAAAACGCGCTTGGCATTACTCCGCCCAAAAATGCGGAATTAGTGCGCTCACTAATGAATATCGCGCTAGTTTTGCACGACCACCCCGTGCATTTTTACACGCTTCACGGGTTAGATTGGTGTGATATAACTTCGGCTTTGAAAGCCGACTGCGCAAAGGCGTCCAAACTCGCATTTAATTACTGCGACTTGCCACTTGCCACAGGGGAAAATGAGCTAAAAGCCGTCCAAGCAAAAGTCGCGGATTTTGTAAAAAAAGGCGCGTTAGGACCATTTGCAAATGCGTATTGGGGGCATAAGACATATCGATTCAGCCCTGAGCAAAATCTAATCGTGCTTTCGCATTATCTAAAATTGCTAGAAGTGCAAAGGGTTGCCGCGCAGATGATGGCGATTTTTGGCTCTAAACAGCCTCACCCGCAAAGCCTAACCGTGGGGGGAATCACCTCTGTAATGGATATGCTAGACCCTAGCAGACTAGGCGATTGGCTAACAAAATATCAATATGTCGCGGATTTTGTAAATCGCGCTTATTACCCTGATGTCGTTATGGCAGCGGAAGTTTATAAAAATGAGCCAAGTGTGCTAAAAGGCTCAGGCGTGAAAAACTTTATGAGTTTCCAAGAGATTCCGCTAGGCAATGGCGAGTATTTGTATAGTAGCGGATATATCAAGGATTATGACATTTCCAAAGTCTATGAAATCGATGAAAAACTCATCACAGAGGAAGCTACGCACTCGTGGTATAAAACCGATAAACCACTGCACCCATATCAAGGCGAAACAGAGCCAAACTACACAGGATTCAAAGACGGCAAAAGCGTGGGACCAAACTTGCAACAAGTCGATAGTAAATTGCTTGACATTGAGGGCAAATACAGCTGGATAAAATCGCCTAGGTATGACGGAATCCCTATGGAAGTGGGACCTTTGGCAGCCATTGCTGTGGGATTAGCAGCGAAAAATCCACGCATTACGACAATTGCTACGAAGTTTTTAAAAGACACTGGACTACCTGCAACTGCACTATTTAGCACTTTGGGGCGCACGGCAGCTAGGCTTTTAGAGTGCAAACTAAGCGCAGATTATGGAATCGAAGTCTTTAACGCACTCATTGCAAATATCAAGTCTGGCGATACAAAAACTTGTGCACCTTATGTTATCGACAAAAACAAAAAATACGAGGGACGCTATATCGGCAATGTGCCACGCGGAATGCTAAGCCATTGGGTGCGAATCGAAAATGGCGTGGTGGCGAATTATCAAGCTGTCGTGCCTTCTACTTGGAATGCTGGACCACGCGATGCCAAAGGACAAAAAGGACCTTATGAGGCGAGTTTGATAGGAATCAAAATCGCAAATTTAGCGCAACCGCTAGAGATTGTCCGCACGATTCATTCATTTGACCCTTGCATTGCGTGTGCGGTGCATTTGATAGATACTAAAGGCAATGATTTAGGCGAGTATAAAATCTCTCCAGCCACTTTGAGGGCGTAAGGAGGCGTAAAATGAAAACAACGATTGCAAAGTCAGTGAAAAAAAGCGCGGAAATAGTTGCGAATCTAAAAGATAAGCTAGACACAAGCGATGTGGAAGTAAGCACGGCGCGAAAGGCAAAACATTTTTATCGTAATTTGACTTTTAGCCCTGTGGTTAGGCTATTTCATTGGGTGCGCGCATTTAGCATATTTTTCCTAATTTTTAGCGGATTTTATATCGCATATCCATTCCTTGCGCCTGAGCCAAATAGCGAACCTACGAATTTTCTTTACGCGCTATTTCGCAGTTGGCATATTATGGTGGGATTTTTGCTTATTTCGGTGTCGATTTTTAGGCTGTATTTTTACTTTTTTGTTTCTAAAAATGCCAATGAGCGAATGAGTGCGCAGGATTTGTTTGATATACAAATTTGGATTGCGCAAATTAAAAATTATCTATTTTTAGGACCGCACCCGCACATTCACGGCGTTTATAACCCATTGCAGTATTTTTCATATTTGTTTTTGGGTGTGCTTGTGCTAATCATCTCGCTTACAGGCGTGGTGCTTTATTATAATGTCTATCACGATGGCTTGGGTGGGATTTTGGCGGTGTGCTTTAAGTGGTTTGAAGTGCTTTGTGGTGGCTTAGCAAATGTGCGTATGATTCATCATATCACTACTTGGGCGATTTGCATTTTTATCCCCATACACATTTATATGGCGGTTTGGAATGCAGTAAAAAACCCAGATGGCGGTGTAGATTCAATCGTGGGCGGTTATCGCTATGAGGATAAGAGCAAAGAATAATTTATATTGATTTTTGGGACAAGTGGCGGTTTAGAGCGAAAATATGAAGGTTTTGATTCTTGGCATCGGCAATATTTTATTTGGCGATGAGGGAATCGGCGTTCATTTATCTAACTTTTTAAAAGTCAATTACGCTTTTAAATCGCCCAAACATACTCTGCAAATCATTGACGGTGGGACTTTAGCGCAAGGGCTAATCCCGCTAATTACCGAGAATGATTTTGTGATTTTGCTTGATTGTATCAACGCGGATAATGCTAAAATCGGCGATGTGTTTTCCTTTGATTTTAGCAATGTCCCGCTATCGATAAATTGGCAAGGCACGGCGCACGAAGTGGAAATGCTACAAACGCTAAAGATGATTGAAATGCTAGGCGATTTGCCCACAATTAAGATTGTGGCGACTATTCCGCATATTTTGGAAAGCGATACGACTTTTGAGCTATCTCACGAGATTCAAAGCTCTGCGATGACAATGCGTGATGAGGTTTTTAAGATTTTAAAATCGCTAGAATTTGAGATTGAAAAAATAGGCGATATGCCTTTGCAAGAAGTCGCAAACAACTCATACAAGGGCTTTTAGCGGATTATGACTTTAAAATTTGATTTTTTTTATCGCAACGCAAATACAAATTATTTTTTAGGACTTTTGCAAAAGGTGGCTTTGTTGCATAGCGTGGAGATTCGTGCGGAAGTGTGCGATGAATTGCTGTGCGTTTTTGTGAGTGCTGAAAATGCGGAGATTTTAGGTGCATTTGCGGATACTTTACAGAGTGAGATACCTTTGTCGCTGTATTTTCGCCTTAAAGGCGTGGAGCTTTATGAAAAGCCATTGAGCACGGAAAAAGTCGCACAAAATTTGGAAAATATTTTTAGTGTTAGCGAAATAAATGCCATTAAAAATCCAAGCGATTCGCGCTTTTGTGATATTTTTATAGATTCCACACAAAGCGTGGAATTAAATAAAAATAGTGCGTCAGCACACCAAATCTCGCCCGATTCGTGGTGCAAAAAATCGGAATCAAAGGGTGCAGTAG
>JBNMHH010000134.1:0-5747 GCA_050872665.1 Helicobacteraceae bacterium | reverse complement strand
GCAACGCCAAATCGTGGCAATCCATACATTTTCCGTCATTGCGAAGCGCACGAGCTTTGCTAAGTGCAATGAAGCAATCCAAATCTAGCGAATCTACACCCAGTCATTGCGAGAAAATTTTGCTTTGCAAAGTTTTCGTGGCAATCCATTTTGATTCATAGATTGCTTCGGGCTGTCGCCCTTGCAATGACGGCGTGGAGTGCATTCGTCATTGCGAGGCGATTTATCGCCGAAGCAATCCAAAAAAATATAATAGATTGCCACGACTTACCCAAAGGCAAGTCTCGCAATGACAATGCGACAGCAATTTGTCCCTGTGATTCGCCCAAATTCCCCAAATCTCACATTCTTAGTCGCTCATCTAGTCCCTTTTCGATTCGCTCTAGCTCATCGCAAATCTCGCGCTGTGTGCGCAAAATCTCTTTGAATTTAAAGCCAAGTAGCACGATTGTGTAGAGTTCTGGCTTGTTTTTGCGCCAATTATAAAGTGTCTTTGTGTCGATTTGCAAAATCCCCGCAATATCGCGCTGTGAGAGCTTTTTGGGCGTTAGGCTGTGGCTTGTGTCGCTTTTCATTATGATTCCTTAAAATGTGAAATTTTTAAGGAATGTAGTAGGTTTTATTATAAATTCTAACAAAGGAAATATTGCGGACAAAAGCCGATAAATAGGCAATATATCCTTTGTTATAGTTTAAGTTACCAAGCGATAATCTACGCCATTTTTATTATAAATTTTCGTAAGGATAAAAAGTTGAGAAAATCATTTTATCAAGTGATTGTCATAGCGTTAGTGGCTTTTGGATTCGTAGCTTGTGGAGAGAAAACGCCACAAGAGTTACGAGCGGATTTTGATGAGAAAATGGAGGAAATGTTTGTAGATGGACTTAGGGGGCATTTTTCTAAAGATGAGCTTAAATGTGCTGCAAGGACAATGTCTAGCTTTTTTAGCGATGAAGAGTTGCAGACTCTATATGGAGCATCGTGGGGACAAATGACAATGGCGGATAATAGAATGACAGAGGAAAATATAAAATTTTATTCTGTCAATAACAAATTGCAATCCAAGTTTCTCATACAGAGGGCTTTGGCGAGTTGCGTAAAATGATTTAAATCTAAAAATAAGGAGTAAAAAATGGACGCGTATGATGTATTGTCAGCTATACAAGGCAAGATTCCGCTAGATGAGGAAGTTCAAAGCAGAATAAAACAAATAGTATTTAGTATGACTGAAACGCAAATATATGACTTTATGGTAAGGCTACCTACGCTTAAGCTAAAAAGTCCTGCGCTTGTGTTTTGGATTGGCAGTTTTGCCTTTGGTAACTTTGGCATAGGGCGGTTTATGATAGGGGATTACGCGCTAGGTGCGATTCGCTTTATCTTGTTTGGTGTGGGTGCTAGTATGCGTGGTAGCACGATAGGCGAGGCTTGTGTATCCATCTCAATGCTATGGTGGATAATAGACTTATTTATCGTAGGCAAAAAGTTGCGTATGCAAAATCTACGCAAAATTCTAAGTGCTATACAATGACTATAAAAGGAGGACAATGGCTTTAATATATTGCGATAGATTCGTGGGTTAGTCGGCGGTTAAGTTAATAGTGCCTTAAAAGGCGAAAGTTTAAATTTCAAAATTAAGGAGAAAAAAAGATGAAATTAGTAAAAAGTGTATTGGTAGCTATGCTACTAGGGACAATGGCGATTCAGGCAGTTTGGGCGGATATAAATGAGGATTTTTTAAAGGCAACATATAAATGCGACTTAGAGAAAGCTAAGCAATTAGTAAGATTGGGTGCGGATGTGAATGCTGATAACGGTAAAGTTTTTATAGGTGTAGCTAGTTGTGGCAACAGTGTAAAATTTATGGAATATCTTGTATCGCAAGGTTTAGATATAAATGCTAAAGGGACAGATGCCAAAACATTAGCAGATAGAGCTTTAGAAATGGCTACTAGGGAGGGTGCTGTGCATATAAATTACAATCTAGTTAAATATCTTGTATCTAAAGGTGCGGATGTTAATTTTTCTTATGGACATGAAAAAGATGAAACCAGCAATGAACTTTTAGGTAGGATTATAGCTTTAGGTAATTTCCGTGAAGGTGAGTTGGATATAATCGAATATGTTATATCTAAAGGTGCATTTGTTGGTATAAAGAATCTAAACCATTTTCTTTATAAAGTTAGAATGGGATTTAAAAAAAAAGAAGAAGAAGCTGATGCAAATAAAGTGCTAAAACTTCTTATAAAAAATGTTAAAAATCTTAATGATTGCGACCGTGGCAAACATACTATAATGGTTAGTTTATCAGAACTAATATTCTACAACTACAAAGGAAAAGACGAAGTATTTGGCTTACTACTACAAAATGGATTGGATATAAATCATCAATGCGAAAGTAGCGGTTCCACTATGCTAATGGAAGCAGGTTTAAAAGGAGCTAAATATCTCATATCTAAAGGTGCAGATGTGAATATAAAAGACAATAAAGGCGAAACTGCCCTAACAAAAGCTCTAAATGATAAAAATTATGATTTAGCAGAGTTTTTGATAAGTAAGGGTGCAAAGAAGTAAAATAAGGAGGCAAACAAAATGATAGATAATGATAAGATTATAGAATTTGAAACACAATGGCTTATAAATGGTAATATTTTTACTAAAGATTTTTGCAATGGCGACATTGAATTAGCAAAACGATATGCGGAAACATTGGATAATTGTTTTGCTTGTGTGAATTGCATAAATTGTGTGAATTGCAGTAATTGTGTCCAATGTAATGATTGTAAAGACTGCAAACATTGTCAAAAGTGCAATAGCTGTGAAGAGTGTCATCACTGCTTTAATTGTCTGCATTGCAATAAGTGTATATATTGCTATGGGTGCAATGAATGTATGGAATGCAACTTTTGCAGTAATTGCTCTATGTATAGCAAATGTTCAAATTATTCTGCTACTTATAATATACAATATACAAATACGCAAACGCAAACGCAAACGCAACCACCACTTGGCTTTAATTCTGAGCATATTAAGAAATGCAGCAATAAATAGCGATGCTATTAACAAAATGTTTATTCGCAAAGAAAACTGACATTTTTGCTAAGTAGGACAAAAGGTTTCGTCATACTGGTGGCAATAGCACAAAGTATCTATTTTTTGGCGAATCGTGAATCAAAAGCGATTTGCTTGCTTTGGGCGAATCAAAAGCGTAAATTGCACGAATCATTACCACCTAGTCATTGCGAGACTTGCCTTTGGCAAGTCGTAGCAATCTATTTTATTTTTTTGGATTGCTTCGTTACACTTGCCTTGCTCGTGCGCCTCGCAATGACGAAAAAGTGCGGATTATTTCGGCGATTTGTTGAATCGTTTTGCAATGACAGCGTGGGGCGAATCTATAAAAAGTTTTTGCTTTGTTTGGCTTTTGCAAAAAGTAGAATCCCTCTAATCTACTAATTAAGGTTGCTTTGATTCGCTTTTGAGACATTGATTTGATATTTTTTATATTTGCGTGCTTTGGATACTTCGGCGACTTTGTCGCCTCAGTATGACGAGGTGGGATAGATTCGCACTTTTGAAATTGCCACGAAAACTTTGCAAAGCAAAATTTTCTCGCAATGACTACCAAAAGGCGCAAACCTTTAGTTTTACACACAAATCACAAAATTTTACGATATAATGCCACACAAATTTGACTTTGTGGAGTTTGGCTGTGGGTAAAAAAGGGCATAAAAAGGAATTATTAGCCGAATATCGGCGGTGGCAAAGCTACTGCATAACGACTTGGATTGCCATTGTCGCCTTTGCCATTACGCAATATGATAGCATTAGCAATATTTTGCTATTTTTTAGTGTCGTTGGCATTGTGGTTTTGCTGATTTTAATTGCGATTTTGGCGGTTAAGATTAAGAAATTGATAGATGAAATAAGGAGGTTGTAAAATGGAAATTTTAGTGGCTTGTATATTTGCATTTGCGCTGTTGGGATTTGTGGGCGTTTGTTATATATCGGTGTTTCAAAAGTAGCGATTTGCACATTTTTGGATTGCTTCGCCTTGACTTTGTCAAGTCTCGCAATGACGAAAAAGTGTAGATTGCTTCGGCGATTCGCTAAAATCGCCTCGCAATGGCGATTATAGGCGTAGATTCGCCTTTTGCACCATAAAAATTGCAAAATCCAAAAATCCTCAAGTCCAAAAATGCAAAACTTTTAAGATAAAAATGCTACAATCGCAACTTTTAAAATCAAAAATCCAAAGGAATCATAATGAATAACAATATCCTAGTGCAACTTCTGCCCTTAATCGTGCTATTTGCAATCTTTTATCTCATCATCATTCGCCCACAAATCAAACAACAAAAAGAGCATAAAGCAATGGTGGCAAATCTCAAAAAAGGCGACAAAATCGTCATCAACGGCGGACTAATCTGCGAGGTCGTCAAAGTCGAAGACGCATTTTTCACAATCAAGCTAAATGACGACACAATCGCGCGACTTGCCAAAGAATTTGTCGCATACAAATGGGAAATATCCACAGACACGGACGAATCCAAAAAGTAGTGCAAAATTAAAAGCAAATTTTAAAGGCGACAAACACATAAATGAAAAAGTTTTTTAATATCCGCACCATTGTTTTTCTCGCGCTGTTTGCGTTTGGGGCGATTTTTAGCATTCCATCTCTCTTTGACACAAAGGGCTATAAAATCACGCTTGGGTTAGACTTGCAGGGGGGAATCTACTTTCTTTTGGGCGTGGATTCAAATGAGGCGATTAAAAGTCGCTATTCGCTCATCGCCACGCAAATCAATTACGAGACGCACGACAAAAATATCCTCATCGATTCGCTAAAAACGCTTGATGACGGAGTGCGATTCGAGCTACTTGATTTTACGCAAAAAGATGAGCTAGAGGGCATTTTAGGCAATATCAAAGGTATTATTGTGGCGGAGACTAGCGGGGTTTATGAGATTAGCTTTAGCAAAGAGGAAATGATTTTGATTAAAAACTCTGCAATCGACCAAGCAGTCGATACGATTCGCAATCGCCTTGATATTTACGGGCTTACCGAGCCTAGCATTACAAAGCAGGGCGAGGAAAATATACTCGTGCAGTTGCCCGGAATAAAAAGCCAAGAGGAGGAGCAAAACGCGCTTGATTTGATTATCCGTCCCGCACAGCTTAAAATGATGGCAGTTGATGAGGATAGAAATCCGCGCCTAAGCGTCCTAACAAGCGATGAAGTGGCAAGTTACGGCGATGTGATTTTGCCTTTTGTGGATTTTGTCAGTGGCGAATCAAGCGATAAAATTTTACTAAAAGAGATTCCCATACTAGATGGCAGTATGATAACCGATGCGCGTGTGGCTTACGATGAGCGGGGGCAACCTGTGATTAGCTTTACGCTAAATGCGGTGGGTGCGAAAATCTTTGGCGATTTCTCATGCGCAAATGTCGGCAAACGAATGGCTGTCGTGCTTGATAACAAAGTCTATTCCGCGCCTGTGATAAGGGAGCGAATCGGCGGTGGTAGCGGACAAATCAGTGGCTCTTTTAGCGCGGAGGAGGCAAAAAATATCGCTATTGCCTTGCGTAGCGGTGCGCTGTCTGCGCCATTAGAGTTGCTTGAGAAACGAAGCATTGGTCCATCTTTGGGTGCAGATTCAATCAAATCCTCGCTAATCGCGCTTTTGGGGGCGTTTGGCGTGGTTATCATTTCTATGGTGGTTTATTATGGATTCGCGGGAGT
>JBNMHH010000133.1:0-5755 GCA_050872665.1 Helicobacteraceae bacterium | reverse complement strand
TAGGAAAACTCTTGAAGCTGCGGTTGGAGGAATCGCATAATAATCCTCAATAACCGCCAAAGTATCGTGCAATATGGAGTGTCTGCGTTGAAAACTTGTGAATGGATTAGTATTTGGTGCGGTATCAAAAAAATACCCACCGCTCGTGGGTGGGCTATTGTGATAGCGCATAAACTCTGCGATTATTTGGTAGGATTGTAGCATACACACACCGCAAATATCTTGCAACTGCGACATACCATCGCGATTCGTGGTATTTATGATTTGCAAAAGTCTCTGCTCCCACGCACTCAAATCAAAATCTCGCGGTAGCTGCATTAAAGGTTGCATTAAATTAGGTGTGGTTAAAAGAGTGGGTTTATTTTTAGTGTAGATTCTACGATTCGCGTTTGTTTGCTGATTTTTTGCCAGATATTGTGTTAGTGCAGAATCCTGCGGGGCAAATTTAAACCCATCGCGCTCCAAATAATCATATTTCGCATTATACTTTTGCTTTGCCTCTTTCGTGCTAGTATCAAGCAAAGATTGCACTTGCGGGTGGTTATCTGGGATTTGTGGAATATCATAATTTTTGCTACACGCACTAAATGCAATCAGCACAAATGAAAGCAACAAGAATTTATGTAATAATATTTTTTTCATTTTTTATCCTTATTTAGATTCCTAATCAGGTCTAGGATTGCCCGGAGCTGGACAAAATGGCAGATTATCCCCCTCATTTGCGCTAATAAGTGCTAACCAATCTTGGAATTCCCTAGCGATGATAAATTCTGAACTAGCGGCATTTGCGCTGTCTTTTGGGATATATGAGGGCTTAGCAATATAAGGCACACCCCAATGAATCCCATAATGCGTTACACGCAGATAGTTTCCATTTCTATCCTTTATGGCTACTAATTTTTCGCCAATTAGCACGGGCTTGAAAAATGCTCTATTTTCCTTTGGTGGCTTTGTATCATCACATTTCCCCCACACTACCCAATCCTAATCCCCACCACTTAGATTAGAATACATACAATTTAGCTGTGGCACAAACGCATCATAACTAGCGATATGTCCGCTTTCTACATTGTAGTATAGAGGGTATTTTTCTGTCGAGGAGGAGTCATTTTTCACATAGTATTTCACATTTTTTTCTTCCCAAGATAGCAAAAATCCAAAATTCAGCGTCCCTGCTGGTGCGATTGTTTTTTCCCATTCAAGCATACTCGAATCAAGCGTATGTTCATTGTATTTTTCATCAAAAGCCCACGCCGCGTAGAGAAAATCCCCATCATCTTTTATGCTATATCGCTCATCGACACTCCAAAACTGCCCATTTTTGATTTTCCACTGCTGTCTTTCGTCATTTATCACACAAGGGCTAAGATATAGCATATCAGCTTCTCTAAGTGAGCTATACACCGAGCCGGGCGCGGTTATACACACCCAAGTGTTGTTTATGTAGTAGGCTAGGCGAGAGAGGACATCATACCTTGCTTTGAGTGCTTCATCGCGTGAGCAACTGATAAGTGCCATATATGAGTAGTTTTGCGCACTTGCAGAAAATTGCGGTGCATAGCACCATTTAGCATTGCCTTGCACTCGCACGGCTATTTGAGTATCTTTGGGACTATCTGGCGGAACTTGTCTAGGCGTGGTAGGATTTGGCGCAGATAAAAGCGGTGGCGTTATAGCACTCATTTGGCTTTGCTCGTTAGTTGAGCAAGAAATAAAAAATAATGTGGTAAATAGCATTAGTGCGATATAAAAGCACCTCATTTGTAAAATCCTTATTTGGTTTAATTAAGAAGTGATTCTATAATAAATTAGTTTAATGATTCAAATCATAGCATTAAAAAAATGGCTAATTTTTACAATCACGAATCTAAGTGCCTAGCGCGGAAGTATTTTTGATGAGAAATCGGGGTTGCGTAGCCACGAGCAAGGAAATAGAACTAATGGTTCATTGACGAAGCGAGTGGCAAGTCTCCCAGATTTCTCACACCCAGCGGGTTGCAAGGCGTTAGCCGAAGCAAAAAAAGACAATCGCGCCTACACTTCCAATCCGCCATTTGCCTCATTTAGCGCATTTATCACCGCTTTTGCTTTATTAGCGCATTCTGCAAACTCGCTCTCCCCCACGCTATCAGCTACGATTCCTGCGCCTGAGCGCACTACGATTTCATCGCCCTTTTTATACACGAGGCGAATGGCAATGCAACTATCCATATTCCCGCTAAAATCCAAATAGCCGATTGCCCCGCCATACACGCCTCTAGGGCTTTGCTCTAGCTCATCAATAATCTCACACGCGCGAATCTTAGGCGCACCAGATAGCGTCCCAGCAGGAAGCACCGCGCTAATGGCATCAAGTGCGTCCAAATCATCGCGAATCTCCCCGCGAATCGTAGAGCCTATGTGCATAATGTGCGAATAGCGTTGAATCTCCATATATTTTTCCACCGCCACAGAGCCTAGCTTGGCGACTTTGCCAATGTCATTGCGCCCTAAATCCACTAGCATATTATGCTCTGCCCTCTCTTTTTCATCGCTTAGAAGCTCACTCTCTAGGGCTTTATCCTCTGCCTCATCATTGCCACGCTGACGCGAACCAGCCAAAGGATAAGTATAAAGTGTGCCGTTATTTAGCCGAACTAGCGTCTCGGGCGAAGCTCCAGCCATTTCGATACAATCACTACTAAAATAAAACATATAGGGCGAAGGATTTGTGGTGCGTAAGATTCGATACACATCAAAGAGACTACCTTGTGCTTTTGCGCGGAGCGGATTGCTAAGCACGACTTGAAAAATATCGCCCTCTTTAATGTAATCTTTTGCCCTATCCACCATAGCGCAAAACGCGCTCTGCGTGAAGTCAGGGGCGATTTCGCTTTTTAGTTGCAGAGGCTTTGGCTTTGGAATCTCTCCCTTTGGAATGCGTTGCGTCAAAATATCGCGCAAATGATTTAGCCTTTCTTGCGCGTTTTTATAGGAATCTTGGATATTATCAAGGGCGATATTTGCGATAAGAGTGATTTTTTGGCGCAAATTATCAAAGGCGATGAGTGAATCAAAAAGCATTAAATCAATGTCATTAAATGCGTCCAAATTATGCGAATTGCTTGGATTTGCGCTGTGAGATTCGCGCCCTAAATCGCCTGATTCACCCGAATCTCTAAACATTTTATCTAGCTTTGGCTCACAATAGCGAATGTAAGAATATGAAAAATATCCCACCAAGCCCCCGCTAAAGGGTGGCAGGGCGTCAATCTTTGGGCTTTTGTATTCGGCTAAAATTGCGCGGATTAGGGCGTTTGGATTGCCTTTGTGCGCGGGAGATTCAACGCCATTTAGATAGACTTTTTCTCCACGCGCGGTTATTTCTAGCTTTGGCTCAAATCCCAAAAAGCTCCACCGCCCCCACCGCTTCCTATCCTCCACGCTTTCAAGCAAAAATGTATGTGTGGAGTGCGACTTTAGGATTCGCATAGCTTCTATGGGCGTAAGAAAGTCGCTTAGCAAATCCATCGCCACGCTTACGCGCTTATACGCGCTGATATTGGGGATAGAGAGAATTTCATCAAGTTTTGGATACATATATAATTACCTTAACTTTTTCTACTAAATGTGCGAAACTTTGCAAAAAGTTAGCAAAAATTATTTTTTATTAGATTTGCGCTATTTGCGCGTTAGTTTGCGTAATTTCACCCACATTCTTTGCCACTCGCCTAATTCCGTGAGTGGGTGTCCGCCCCATTTGGTATTGGGCGGTAGATTTTTACCCACAGCACCGCGCCCAGCGACTTGCACGAAGTCGCCGATATGTATATGTCCGCCCGTGCCAGATTGTCCGCCAAAGACGACATTGCGCCCCGTTGTCGTGCTACCTGCAAAGCCCACCTGCGAGACCAAAAGGCTGTGTTCGCCGATGACACAATTATGCCCAAGTTGCACCAAATTATCGATTTTCGCACCCTTTTTGATGATAGTGCTTTCAAAAACCGCCCTGTCAATGGTTACATTCGCGCCTATTTCGACATTATCCTCGATGATGACATTGCCAAAATGCTCGATTTTGATATGCTCTCCCATTTTTGTGTGCGCATAGCCAAAGCCATCGCTACCAATCACGCTCCCTGCGTGAATCGCGACATTATTGCCGATGCGTGAATCGCGATAAATAACGACATTTGGGTAAATCGTAGTATTTGCGCCGATAGCGACATTATCCATAATTACGGCATTTGGCATAATAGTCGTATTCTCGCCAAGCGCGACATTTTCGCCGATAAATGCGCCACTAAAGATTCGCGCAGTTTGATGAATCTTCGTGCTTTGCGGGGTGGATTGCATATTTTTTAATTGCGGGGTTTTGAAAAATGCAGACGCCAAGGCAAAAGCCAAATGCGGATTTTCCACGCAAATGGCGTTTTTGTGCGTGATATTTTTGTCTTTTCGCACGAAAATCGCCCCAGCATTGCTTGATTCAAGCATTGGCAAATATTTATCTTGGTCAATATAGCTTATGTCGTTATTTTGCGCAAGATTCAAAGGCAAAAGTGAGCGCACTTCAAACTCACTAGCTTTGCATTCGCCCACAAAGTTTGAATCCACTTTTTTAAAACTTTCAATTATTTCATATAATCGCATTTTATCCCCCTTTATTTTTTAAAATCACGCTAGATTCGCCTACGAATCGCATAAGATTCGCACATAGATTCGCCTTAATTGCGCTCAATGGCAATCACACCACTTCTTATAATTTCTTTGGGCTTAAATCGCTTTAGCGCAGTAGTGAGGCTATCTATGCGGGAGGGCTTATCGGTGGCGACAATGATGATAAATTTTTCATTCGCATTTGCGATTCGCCCATTATATGCCTTACAAAGTGCCTCAATATCGCCTAAAGGCTCGGTTATGGCGATTTTAGCAAGCATTGTTTCTTTCTCTAACATATCATCGTCCTCAATCACGCTAAGCACGGGGATTAGCTTGTGGAGTTGCTTGATAATCTGTTCTAGGACTTTTTCATCGCCACTTGTCACGATCGTAATGCGCGACAATCCGCTATCCTCGCCATTGCCCTCAGGCTTTGGCGCAACTGTAAGGCTCTCAATATTATATCCGCGCCCCGCAAAAAGCCCTGAAATACGCGCCAAAACGCTATGCTCATTTAGCACATTTACCGAAATTACTCGTCTTCTTTTCATTTCTCGCCCCCTAATTTAGCATCATATTATAAATCGCACCACCCGCAGCCACCATAGGAAACACCGATTCCATTCTATCGACTTTTACTTCTAAAAGGCAAGGTTTCGCCGAATCTAGCGCGGTTTTAAATGCTTTTTTAAAATCATCTTTTGTTGCCACGCTAAAGCCTAACGCGCCAAAAGATTCGGCGAGTTTGACAAAATCTGGCTGTGCGCTTAAATCCACCGCCGAGTAGCGTTCCTCGTAGAAAAATGTCTGCCATTGTCGCACCATTCCTAAGTAATTATTGTTTAAGATTATCGTAATGACGGGCAGTTTTTGCTCTACGCAAGTCATTAGCTCTTGGATATTCATTAGCACTCCGCCGTCCCCTACGATTGCGATAGATGGCAATTTGCTTTGTGCCACTTGTGCGCCCATAGCAGCTGGCATTCCAAAGCCCATAGTCCCCAAACCACCGCTAGTTAGGAATTTACGCGGAGAGCTAAACTCATAAAACTGCGCCGCCCACATTTGGTGCTGTCCCACATCGGTGGTAATTACGGCGTTATCACCGCAAATC
>JBNMHH010000132.1:0-5820 GCA_050872665.1 Helicobacteraceae bacterium | reverse complement strand
GACAAAAATATCTACAAAAATTACAATGTCAATTTACTTCGCAAAAAGGTGGGAATGGTGTTTCAAAAGCCAAATCCATTTCCTATGAGTATCTATGAAAATCTCACCTTTGGTCCCAAAACTCACGGAATCAAGGACAAATCCGAGCTAAATGAAATCGTGGAAAAATGCCTAAAAAATGTCGCGCTATTTGATGAGCTAAAGGACAGGCTTCACACTTCTGCGCTATCGCTTAGCGGTGGGCAGCAGCAAAGGCTGTGTATCGCTAGGGCTTTGGCGATAAATCCAGAGGTGATTTTGATGGACGAGCCGACTTCCGCGCTTGACCCGATTTCTACGCTAAAAATCGAGGAGTTAGTCAAAGATTTGCGCTCCAAATACACCATAATCATCGTTACGCACAATATGCAACAAGCCGCGCGGATAAGCGACAAAGTGGCGTTTTTTTGGCTGGGCGAAGTGGTGGAATTTAACAAAACCAAAATCATCTTTAGCGATGAGGCGAAAGAAAAAAAGACGAGAGATTATATTGCGGGACGATTTGGGTAAGTGTGGAGTTTGGTGGAATTCTAGATTCGTGGATTCAAACACTTGAATCCACAAATAATCTACTTCGCCTTTTCTAAATACTCGCCTGTTTCGGTATTTACGCGAATCACTTCGCCTTCTAAAATGTGAAATGGTATCTGCACCACTGCGCCTGTCTCTAAAGTAGCTGGTTTTTTGCCACCGCTTGAAGTATCGCCTTTGAAATTTGGGGCGGTTTCAGTGATTTTTAGCTCGACAACCTGCGGAACAGAGACGCTTATCGCCTTGCCATTGTGAAACATAACCGCCACAGCCATACCATCAAGTAGCCATTTAGCGCAATCGCCCACTTGGTCGGCGTTTAGCGCAGTTTGCTCATAAGTGTTTGAATCCATAAATTGAAAACTATCACCATCGTGGTAGAGATACTGCATAGCGCGTTCTTCTAATTGTGGCTCATCGCATTTATCTCCCGCGTGAAAAGTTTTCTCAATGACTTTGCCGTCCAAAAATGACTTTATTTTCACACGCACAAACGCTGGACCTTTGCCCGGCTTTACATGCTGATACTCTACGATTCGATATGGCACACCGCCAATCTCAATCTTTAAACCTTTTTTCAAATCGCCCATTGCTATTGCCATTTTGCGCCTCCTTTAAATTTTATTATCGCTACCCAAAACCTTAATGCGCTCAACGATTAGATTTCTCATCGCCTCTTTGCCCGGGGTAAAAAACTTACGCAAATCAAACTGCGTATTGTCGGTATTTGCGACTTTTCGCACCTCTGCGATAAATGCTATGCGTAAATCCGTGTCGGTGTTAATCTTGTTGATTCCCCCACGCACCGCCTCTTGCAAAAATGAAAACGGCACACCCTTGCTACCTTTCAAATCGCCACCTGTGGCTAAAAACGCCTCTTTAATATAATCTGGAATCGCACTTGCGCCGTGCAAAACTAGCGGAATATTAGTTAGCTTTTTGACTTCCTGCAAACGCGCAAAGTCTAGCTTTGGCTCACCTTTGAATTTAAATGCGCCGTGGCTTGTGCCGATTGCTGGGGCGAGTGAATCCACGCCACTTTCTTTGACGAAAATCTCTGCTTCTTTTGGATTGATAAGCACGGCGTCTTTTTCGCTAACGCTTACATTATCCTCGATGCCCATTAGTCGCCCTAGCTCCGCCTCTACACTCACGCCTTTTTCGTGCGCCATTTTGACGACTTTTGAAGTGATTGCCAAATTTTCCTCAAATGGGTGGTGCGAAGCGTCAATCATCACGCTGGTAAATCCTGCCTCTACGGCTTTTTGGCACGATTCAAAGCTCGTGCCGTGGTCTAAGTGCAAAGCCACAGGAATGTGGGGATATTTCGCAGATAGGATTTTCACCATTCCCACCGCCATTTCAATGCCTAGATATTTTATCGCACCCTCACTTGCCTCAACAATTATGGGCGATTTGGCAATGTCTGCCGCCTCAAAAATCGCGCTTAACATTTCGTAATTTACAAAGTTAAACGCGCCCACGCCGTAATACTCTTTGTGTGCTTTTTGTAAAATTTCATTGCCTGAAACTAACATTTTTGTTACCTTTTAATTTTAAAATCAGCTTGTCATTGCAAGTTTAGATTGCTTTTGGCGAATCGTAGATTCGCCTCGCAATGACGGATTTATTTCATCTCAATCTTAGCTTTTTTCTTTAAGTCCTGCGCTCTTTTAGCGATGACTTCTCTAAATTTATTTAATTTCAAGTCATTTTCAAGCTGCGGCTTAACATCATCGTATTTTACCACGCCTTTGGGCTGAATCGACTTTAGATAGATGATATGATAGCCAAAGTCCGTTTTTACGGGCTTTTTAGTGAAAGTATTTGGCTTTAGCGCGAATGCCGCTTTGGAAAACTCCGCTACCATTTGTCCCTCACGCGCAAATGGTGGCAAATCACCGCCCTGCTCTGCGCTACCTTTATCTGCGGACTTTTCTTTGGCTAATTCGGCGAATTTGCTCTCCGCATTTTTCCCAGCCTTATTTAGCTCGGCAATTATATCTTTTGCTTCTTTTTCTGTTGCCACCAAAATATGCTTTGCCTTTGCCATCTCAGGCTGAATCAGCTTGTCTTTATTTGCGTTGTAGTGCTTTTTAATCTCGCTTTCGCTCACTTTGACATCTTCGATTTGCTTACGCATCCAAAGCTCCAAAATCATCGTGTCTTTGAATTCCTCTAATGCGTCCTTATACTCTTGCGTATTTTCTAATTTGTCCTTTTTTGCCTCGCGTGTGAGCAATTTGCGCTCGATTGCTTGGTCAATTGCCTTATCTTTCATCTCTTTTGGGAGTGTGGCAAAGTCCAAATTCGGCATTGCTTGGCGCAAAAACATTAAATCTTTATCCGTGATTTCCTCGCCATCGACTTTGGCATAAACCTCAGCATTTGCGCTCATAACAAGCACACTTGCCAATCCTAACAAAACTAAAAATTTTCTCATTTGAATCGCTCCTTTGAATTTATGGTGTTTAAAAAATGCGGATTCTACATTTATCAACGATTTTTGTCAATAAAAGTGGAAAATAAAATTGCCATTGTATGATTCGCCTTGCGATTTGTGGCAATATTTTTTTGGATTGCTTTGCGCAAATCTATGATTCGCCTCGCAATGACAGGATTTTCAAACCCTACTTATACACCTCGCTAAAGCACTGCATATCATCATAAAAACTATTCCAAAGTCCAAGCCTCTGCGCCTTTGCGGTGGATTGCAAAAATTGCAGTTTTTGCAAATATAGCCCATTGTTAAAATCTTTTGCACCGCTTGGATTCACCACCGCAAAGCCGTCTGCCACCATTTTTTCATTTAGCACGACATTGCTATATGCCACAAGGCAGTAGCCATTCACCACGCGGACGCTATACATTTGCTCCAAGTTGAGATTATTTTGCATATAGCCGATTGTGAGGTGGCTCATATTAGCAAATCGCTCGTTGTTGCAGGGATTTTTCGCGCTGTAATATGGGACGGACGCGCCTAGCATAGAGCATTCAAAGCTATATTTGCTTAGGCGAAAAACAAGGCGGTTTGGGTTGTAGTAGCTATTTAGCAAATATTTTCGCTCTGGGATTCCGTCAATCGCGCTTAGATTCGTTAGATTCGCAAGATTTAGCGCAAAAAATATCGCAAAAAAAATTCTCATAATATCGATTCCACTAATGATTTGGTATAGGGATTTTGGGGCGATTGTAGCATAAATCTATCGCCTTTTTCTACGATTTCGCCATCTTTTAGCACGATGATATTATCGCAAAACGCGCTAATTATGCCTAAATCGTGCGTGATTAGGACATAGCTTAGCCCAAACTCATCTTTTAGGCGCAAAAGCAATTCAAGCACTTGTTTTTGCGTGATTTTATCTAATGCGCTGGTGGGTTCATCTAGGATTAAGACTTTTGGATTTAGGATTAAGGCTCGTGCGATGGCTACGCGCTGTCTTTGTCCGCCACTAAGTTCGCGTGGTAAGCGCGATAGGACGCCTAAATCAAGCCCTACGAATCGCAATATATCGGCGACTTTTTTGTCCTTATCGCTCTCAGCCTTAAAGTGGATATTTAAGCCCTCTTTGATAATGTCTTTTATCCTAAAGCGCGGGTTTATCGAGGAATTTGGGTCTTGGAAAACGATTTGGATATTTTTGCGAAATGCGCGGAAATTGGGGATATTTTTGTAGTTTTGGTCGCCAAAGGCAATGTCCCCGCTATATTTGATGAGATTTAAAAGCGCGAGTGCAAGGGTGCTTTTGCCACTGCCCGATTCGCCAATAATCCCTAAAATCTCGCCTTTTTTAAGCGTAAAATTGACATTGTGCAGAGTTTTTTTAATGGTATTTTTGCCAAAGAGACGCTTTTTTTGCGTGTGAAAAACGCTTAAATTATTTACGGAGAGTAAAATTTCATCGCTTAGGCTTGGATTGTGGTAGGTAAAATTCGTGGCATTTAAAAGTTCCTGTAAATAGTCGCTACCCACGCCGTCATTGCAAGATTCTATGGAATCGGCATTTAAAACAACGGAAGGATTTTCGGTTTGGCTTTCGTGGTTTTTTTGGATTTTTGGGGCTGAGACTAGACTTGAAGTCTGCGAAGCCCCGAAAATCCCAAAATCTGCGGAATGCAATTCTAAAGGCGAATTGCCTACCATTCTACCATTCTTTAATAACAAAATTTTATCTGCATACCGCCTCACTACGGCTATATTATGCGTAATCAACACAACCGCAATCTCTAGCTTTCTACTTAGCTCACGCAACAAATCCAAAATCTGCTTTTGCAACACCGAATCAAGCGCGGTAGTCGGCTCATCGGCGATTATGATTTTTGGATTATTTGCCAAAGCGATTGCCATTAGCACTCGTTGTCTTTGCCCACCGCTAAGCTCGTAAGGATACACCTCGCTAAATTTCAAATCCAATCCCACCATTTGCATTAGCTCGGTGAATCGCGATTCAAGCGCGGATTTGGGCATTTTTGGATTATGTAGCGACAAAATCTCCACCACTTGCTTTTTAATTTTATGCAACGGATTTAGCGCGACTAGTGGCTCTTGCGGAATGTAAGTGATTTCTTTGCCTAAAAATTTCTGCATAGATTCCACGCGCTTATTTTCAAAAATGATTTCGCCACTTGAATCGCGCACATTTTCTAAAAGCCCTAAGATTCGTAGTGAAAGTAGCGTTTTCCCACTGCCTGATTCGCCAATAATGCCTAAAATCTCGCCTTTTTTAAGCGTAAAGCTAATATCTTTTAGCGCGAAATTATGAAAATTAAAGCTAAGATTTTTCACACTAAAAAGCATTTTTATCCCCCAAATCGCGCCCAAAATCGCTATCGCGCGAATGCTTTGGATTTAGGCTATCTCTCACACCTTCGCCGATAAAAACTAAGAGTGAAAGCAAAATACTCACGCTTAAAAAGCCGATAATCCCTATGTGCGGGGCGTTTAGATTGTCTTTGCCTTGATTTAAAATCTCGCCCAAAGACGCATACTCGCTAGGTAGCCCGAATCCCAAAAAGTCCAAAGCTGTAAGCGTGGCAATGCTCCCAGCTAGGGTAAAAGGAAAATATGTAGTCGTAGAAATCAGCGCATTTGGCAAACTGTGGCGAAACGCAATCCTAAAATTACTCGCACCCAGCGCACGGGAGGCTTTCACAAAGTCAAAATTCCGCACTCGTAGGAACTCCGCGCGGACGAATCCCACTAGAGTAATCCACGAAAATAATAGCACGATAAATAACACACGCCAAAAT
>JBNMHH010000131.1:0-5856 GCA_050872665.1 Helicobacteraceae bacterium | reverse complement strand
TGAAAGTGGCTCTGGATGCAGGATTCGAACCTGCGACCAAGTGGTTAACAGCCACCTACTCTACCGCTGAGCTAATCCAGAATGAAATAAAAAGCGCAATTATAAACTAAAATATTTCTAAAGTCAATAATTACACGCAAAGATTTTAATAGATTTATAAATTAAATTTCACATAAAAATATTTGCAAATTAAATTATAATTGCGTTTTTAAAAAACAAACGAAATCTAAAATTTTAAAGGTAATTTATGACATTTAAGCTCGAATCCACCGACAATTTTGCTCGTGCTGGGCGTCTCACACTCGCTCATAGCGAGGTTTTGACGCCAATTTTTATGCCTGTGGGGACACAAGCCTGTGTAAAGGCACTAGATTTCAACGACTTGGCAAATTTGGGCGCAAAACTCATTTTGGCAAATACTTATCATCTCTACTTGCGCCCTAGCGATGAAGTCGTGCGAAGTTTGGGCGGACTGCACGGCTTTAGCGGATTTAATGGTAGCTTTTTAACCGATAGTGGCGGATTTCAGGCGTTTAGCTTGGGTGGCAAGGCGAGGGAAAACGGCATTGAGTTTAGGAGCCACATTGACGGCAGCACGCATTTTTTCACGCCCCGCAAGGTGCTTGACATTCAGTATAACCTAAATAGCGACATTATGATGATTTTAGATGATTTGATTGCGCTACCTGCGCCAAAAGAGCGTGTGGAGGATTCGATAAAACGAACGATTGCGTGGGCGAGTGAATCGCTTTCATACCACGCCACGATGCGCGATTCGCACCCCACAAATAATATTTTTGCCATAATACAAGGTGGAGTTGATTTTGAGGCGCGGAAAATCTGCGCTAGTGAGCTAGTAGGATTAGAGTGCGGTGGCAAGGGCTTTGATGGCTTTGCAATCGGCGGACTTGCCGTAGGCGAGGAAAAAAGCGCAATGTATGACACGATTGCATTTACCACAAATCTTATGCCAAGGGGCAAAATCCGCTACCTTATGGGTGTGGGGACGCCACAGGATTTACTAGAGGGAATCGCGCGTGGCGTGGATATATTTGACTGCGTGATGCCCACTCGCAATGCGCGAAATGGCACACTTTTCACGCATTTTGGGCGTGTGAATGTCAAATCAAAGCGATTCGCCCTTAGCGATTCGCCTATTGATTCGGCTTGTTCGTGCTATGCGTGTAAGAATTTTTCGCTAGGCTATATCAATCATCTTTTTCGCGCAAATGAGATTTTATACACGCGATTAGCAAGTATTCACAATATTGCGCTTTATTTGGATTTAATGCGTGGGGCAAGGGAGGCGATTTTGGCAGGGAAATTTGATGATTTTAAAAATGCGTGGCTTAAATCTTTGCGTGGTGATGAATAAAATCCACTGCTATAGACTACAAAATTTTAGATTCACTTGCCACCCACTTTTTATACGCTTTGCTCGAATCTGCCTTTAGGCACACAAATTCGGGCAGTTCGTAAGGGTGGTGCGAATCAAAGATTGCTTTTATTTTCTTGCGATTTTTGCGAAGCGTCTTTATGATTAGCAAAAATTCACACTCATTTTGCACCTCATCTTTCCACACATAGCGACTTTTTATGCGAATCCGCTGAATACACGCCGCCAAATTTTTACGCAATAAAATCGCACTTAACTTTTTCGCACTTTTTTTATTGTCCGTAGTGGTTAAAATTATGCAAATTTTTGGCATTTTTGCCCCCTTAAATCTTAAATTTTTGCTCGAATCTCAAGTAATTTTTGTTTGAATCAAAAGCGATTTTTAGCGCAGATTCTAATCAAAAATCCTAAATTTTTCACAAATGGTAATTTTTACGCGCTTAGATTCGTAAATTTTATTCCCAAAATCGCAACTTTTTGTTAATATAATCGCAATTTTAATTTTTAAGGAGAAGCTATGAAAAACACAATCACACTCATCAATAACTCCACAGGCGAGGAATTTGAGTTCGATTTAATCGAATGCACACGCGGACCCAAGGCAATCGACTTTGGCAAACTTTTTGAGCGCACGGGGATTTTTTCTTATGACCCCGGCTATGCCTCTACTGCGGGTTGTCGAAGCACGATTAGTTACATTGACGGCGCAAATGGTGTGCTTTTGTATCGCGGGATTCCCGTGCAGGATTTGGTGGATAAATATAATTTCACGGATATTTGTAGCCTTTTAATCAACGACAGACTGCCCCAAAATGAGCGCGAATCAAAAGAGTTTGACTTAGAATTGCGCCCATTGCGCTACATACACGAGGGGCTAATCGACATTTTTAAGGCATTCCCTGACGGAGCGCACCCTATGGCGAATCTAAGCTCGGCTGTGGGCGCGTTATCGACATTTTATAAAGACTATATGGATATAAGCGATGATGACGGCTACCAAATGATGGCAAAACGAATGATTGCCAAAATCACCACGCTAGTGGCGTTTGCCTACCGCCACTCAATCGGCTATCCATACATTTACCCCGATGTTTCGCGCGGCTATGTGGAAAATTTCTTATATATGCTACGCGCCTTTCCGTGCGGAAAAATCGGCGTGAATCTAGATGGCGATGTGGAAATAGACCCGCTAGAAGTCGAAGCACTCGATAAAATCTTTAGCCTCCACGCAGAGCACGGGCAAAACGCCTCCACTACAACAGTGCGCAATGTCGCCTCCACAGGTGTGCATCCCTATGCGGCAATAAGTGCAGGAATAAACGCGCTTTGGGGACCATCGCACGGCGGAGCAAATGAAAAAGTGCTAGGGCAACTCGCAGAAATCGCCGATGTGAAAAATGTCCCCAAATTCATCGAGCGCGTGAAAGACAAAAACGACCCATTTAGGCTAATGGGCTTTGGGCATCGCGTATATAAGAGCTACGACCCACGCGCAAAGGCAATCAAAGGGCTAAAAGATGAGCTAAACAAAAAAGGCATAAAAATGAACGCACAATTTAGCGAAATTGCCGAGAAACTCGAAGAAGTCGCGCTAAAAGATGAGTATTTCATCGAGCGCAAACTCTACCCAAATGTGGATTTTTACAGCGGAATTATCTTAACCGCGCTAAAAATTCCTGTGAGCTTATTTACGCCGATTTTTGTCATTGGGCGAATGCCGGGCTGGTGCGCTCAAGTCATCGAGCATATCAAATCAGGTGCGCGAATCACGCGCCCAAGACAGGTTTATGAGGGGAAATAAATTTAAAAAGTGCCGTCCGTTGTAAGGCTATTTAATAAAAATCGCGCTAGATTCGGTTAGATTCGCTTCTTAAAAACAAGCGAATCGCCACTTGATCCATAAATATCCGCTTTGCAATAATAGCAATATTATGTTACAAAATTACGCAATTTTGTAGATATTTTTATAAAGATTCGTATTGTATTTTTAAATATGTCTTGTGTTTAAGTTTTTATAAGATACAATGCGCCTTTTTATTTTGAAATAATAAGGAATAGATTATGAAAGCCGAGGGGTTATTTGTCAAAGCCTTACTAATCCTTGCACTAATGGGGGGGGGCTTAAGCACTTATCTTAATGCCAAAGAGCCGACAAATTGGATTTTTGGCGTTGGTATTGGCGTAGGATTAAGTCAGCTTGACCAAAAATGGGGCGATTCATCAAGAAATGGTATAGGTGTAGCTGGTTGGACACAAAATAGAATCGATAACACTATGAAAGATTGGGGTGTTACCTATGAACTTTTAGTGGGATATAAACATTGGCTAAATGACTGGATAGGTTTTCGCTACTATGCTAATGTCGGCGCACAGCACTACAAAGCCGAATTTCCAAACGATAACGATAACTCCGTTATAACAAAAGGCAAAACCAAAATGGGTGCTATCGAATACACCGCAAATGCTGATATGCTTTTAAATTTCTATAATAGTGAGCTTTTTACATTTGGAATACTAGGCGGATTTGGCATAGGTGGAGCTTATTTTAATAGCCCTGCACTTGATAACTATGAGTGGTATTGGGGTGCGGCTAATGATTCGATATATTTTACAGAGTCAGAATATGTAGGTATGGGAAAAGTAAAAAGACATCATCTAAGCGCGTCCTTGTCGGTTGGAGCGAGGTTTAATATATTTCAAAAGATTCGCGATGTCGGTGCTAGGGTTTGCGATACAGGCGCAGATGGCAGACGGACTTGCAAAGTCCCCATAAGCTACCTAGAGCACAGCATAGAAATTAACGCTAAATTCAATATGCTTACTTATTACCCCACTAAACACGGGGAGTTGATAGGCGTTAGGCAAAATAATGGGCAAGGACAATATGTTACCTCACGCCCACGACCGGGCTATGAAGTAAAGAATCCATATAAATTCACATTGCGCTATATCATAGCATTTTAAGGGAGGAGGTGTAAGATGAAAAATATTTTAAGATTATCTTTAGTGATAGCATTTTTAGCTTTGCCACTCTCTGCGAAAGAGCCTACAAATACTTTGATAGGCGTTGGAATCGGCGTTGGACAAAGCAAACTAAGCATAGAACAAGCACAGCTAATAAAATTCCCACTAGTGGGTAGCAATGCTACGGCTCAACAAGATAGAAGCCTAAGCTCGTGGGCTTTGGCGTGGGAATTTATGGTGGGATATAAGCACTTTATAAATGACTATGTCGGATTCCGCTACTATGGAAATGTCGGTATTCAGCACTATAAGCCCGTGAGTTTTGCCTCAAATGAGCAAAAAATCGGATTCGTGGATTATACGCTAAATGCGGACTTGCTAATTGACTTTTATGAGACTACGGGCTGGGCGATTGGTATGCTTGGCGGTATGGGCTTTGGCGGGACCAGCTTTGATAAAGATGCCATTAGCAAATATTTGGCATATTATGATAGAGAAACAGGACGCCCCATAGGACTAGCGAATGTGGAAAAGCATTTCTTTAATGTCAATGCAAGTATAGGGTTTCGCGCTGTAATATTTCAAAAGGTTCGGCGCACAGGGGCTAGAGTGTGCGATGGCTATGTCGATGGTAAGCGCACCTGCCGTGTGCCGATATTTTACATAGGGCATAATTTAGAGGTAAATGCGAAATTTTCACTGCTAGATTATCAAGCTACGCCATATCCTGATATTATAGCAGCTAATGGCAATCAGTATGTATCGCGTCCGGGATATAAAGTAACAAATCCTTATCGAATCACATTTAGATATATTGTGGATTTTTAAGGCGAATCGTCATTGCGAGGGCGACTTGTCGCCAGAAGCAATCCACTTTTCCCCCGTCATTGCGAAGCGATTCAACGAATCGTCAAAACAATCCACTTTTTTCGTCATTGTGAGTCCTTGCCTTTAGCAAGGGCAAAGCAATCCAAACAAAATCAAAATAGATTGCCACGAATCTGCTACGCAGATTCTCGCAATGACGGAAAAGTGTGCGAATCCACGCCCTACCTCACCGTTGCAAGGACTCTCGAATCGCTCTTATTTTGTCATTGCGGAGACTTTCAAATCACTCCAACATCGTCATTGCGAGGCGAATCTATGATTCGCCAAAGCAATCCAAACAAAATCAAATTTAATCCATTTTTTTATAGATTGCTTCGTTGCACTCACTTTGTTCGTGCGCCTCGCAATGACGAATCTATGTATCCCACTCGTCATTGCGAGAAAATGAGCGTAGCGAATTTTCGTGGCAATCCAAAAAAATAAAATCCGCACGAAATGCGTTGTTATTTAAAAAGTGCGGGCTTATGCTAAGTGCGTGGTTTGATTTTGTTCCACTCTCTTTGTGCGGAGGAAAATTTCGCGTCAAAAAGTGGGTCTTCTGCGCGTAGATTTAGCTTTAGCTTTGCTAAGCAGTCATTACTGACATCTTCAAGCACTTGAATCACAAG
>JBNMHH010000130.1:0-5918 GCA_050872665.1 Helicobacteraceae bacterium | reverse complement strand
TTTTGTATTTGTAGAAAATTTTGGGATAAAACTAGACTTGGAGTCTGTTGATTCCCAAAATTTTCTACAAGTGCGAAATTGCATACCCCAGAACAAATTGAAAAAGATACAAACGCGCCTTTTACACCCCTCGCACATAGGATTCGATTCGTTTGATTCCTTCGATAATCTGCTCTTCTCCACACGCAAAGCTAAATCTCGCATATCCCTCCATACCAAACGCCACGCCGGGGACTAATGCCACGCCTTGCTTTTCAAGCAAATCCTTGCAAAACGCCATCGAATCGCCATTCACAGCTTTAATATTGATAAACAAATAAAACGCCCCCTGTGGCAGACGCACTTCAAGCGATTTGATTTCGCTTATTAGCTTGTGGGCGAGATTTCGGCGGTTTTGGAATGCTTGGATAAAATTCTCCGCATCAATGTTGCAATCCCCACTTAACGCTGGGATACTCGCTCTTTGCGCGATTGAGTTGATATTTGCGGTGCTTTGGGATTGCAGATTATTCATTAGCTTAACTAACTCTTTGTCCTTTGTGGCGGCATATCCCACGCGCCACCCAGTCATCGCAAAACTTTTACTTAGCCCATTTATGGTAATGGTGCGTTTTATCGCGTCCGTATTTATCGCACCTGCCGAAGTGTAGGCAACATTATCATACACTAGCTTTTCATAAATCTCATCGCTGATTACGGCAATATCCGTGCCTTTTAGGACGGCATAAAGCGATTCTAACTCGTCCTTGCTATACACCATACCTGTGGGATTCGAGGGCGAGGTTAGGACAAGCAATTTTGTTTTTTTGGTGATAGCGGATTGTAAATCTTTGGCGGTGATTTTAAAGTTATTTTCCTCACTTGTCTCAATAATCACATTTTTGCCACCAAAATAGCTGGTAAGCTCGGGATATGTAACCCAATAAGGCGCGGGGATAATAACCTCATCGCCCTTATCCACAAGTGCGGCGAATACATTAAAAAGCGCGTGTTTTGCGCCGTTGCAGACAATCACTTCGCTTGGCTCGTAATTTAGGGCATTTTCGCGTTGCAATTTTTCGCAAATGGCTTTTTTTAGCTCATTTATGCCAGAAACCTGCGTGTATTTGGTAAATCCGCTATTTATGGAGCGAATCGCCTCATCTTTTATGCCCTTTGGCGTGTCAAAGTCTGGCTCTCCCGCTGAAAAGCTCAAAATATCTTTGCCCTGCGCTTTTAAATCCCGCGCTAACGAGCTTATAGCGATTGTTAGCGATTCATTTAGTCTTTTAATACGATTTGAATATGTCATTTTTTATCCTTTCAATTTGATTTATTGCTTGATTCGCTCACCTATTTCCGCAAAATCTCTGCGATTTCTTTGGCGTGGTAGCTGATGATTATATCCGCTCCCGCGCGTTTAAAGCTGTGCATAATCTCACACAACATTGCCTCATATTCCACAAGCCCCGCTTTGGCGGCATTTTTTAGCATTGCGTATTCGCCACTGACATTATACACGGCAAGAGGCAAAAGCGTCCTCTCTCTAATGTCGCGCACAATGTCTAAGTAAGCAAGTGCGGGTTTTACCATTAAAATATCTGCGCCTTCAGCCTCATCAAGCAACGATTCGCGAATCGCCTCAAAGCGATTTGCTGGATTTTGCTGATAGGTTTTTCTATCCCCAAAGCTAGGTGCGGAATTTGCCACATCACGGAATGGTCCATAAAATTTAGACGCAAATTTTGTAGAATAGCTCATAATGATTTTATCCCCCAAATCACTCGAATCAAGCGCATCGCGAATCGCCCTAACTTGTCTATCCATCATCGCACTTGGCGCGATAATATCCGCGCCACTTTGCGCCAAAATCACCGCTTGTTTTGCCAAAATGTTTAACGTTTTGTCATTATCCACGATTCCGCTCTCATCTAAAATCCCGCAATGCCCGTGCTCTGTGTATTCACAAAAGCATAAATCTGCGCTTATGATGATTTCATCACCGAATCGCGCTTTGATTTCGCGAATCGCCTTTGCCACAATGGCATTTTCGTGCAATGCACTAGAGCCTACGCTATCTTTAATCTCTGGGATTCCAAAAAGCATTATATGATGAATCCCAAGCCCTAACGCACTTTCGCACTCGCGCAAAATATTATCAATGCTTAGCTGATAAATGCCCTCTAATGTGGCTATTTCATTGCGAATCCCATTTCCCTCGATGACAAAAAGCGGGTAAATAAAGTCTTTGATATTTAGGCGATTTTCTTGTAATATGTTGCGGATATGTTTATTTTGCCGAAGTCGCCGAAGTCGCATTTTTCGCCTTTTTAATAGATTTATTTTTGGATTCCAAATTGCGGATTATACAATTTTTTATGTAAAAATAATGACAATTTTGCTCATATTTATGCGCAAATTCATAGCCCTGCGCCAAAATGGTGTGTTTGATGATATACATTCCAAGCCCAAGCCCACGCAGGGCGTTATTCGTGCCGTCATCGTAAAATGGCTTAAAATATTCGTTAATGTCATTTTTAAACGGCGCACCCTCATTTTGCACCACCAAGTCGGCGTTTTCCACAAAAATCCGCACTTTTTTATTAGCGGAATATTTAAAGGCATTATCTACTAGATTTTTGACACTTAGGCTCATTAGCTCAAAGTCGCCTAAAATCATCGCATTGCGGTTTTCTAAAATCACTTTGCGCGGTCGCTCATACTCGATAATTAGCATTTTATTGACTTCTTGCATTAGATTCGTGAGGCTAAATTCGCTTTTTTCCACTTGGTAATTATTCGTATCGATTTTTTCCACCATTGCGAGATTATTGATGATTTCATTTAGTCGCTTAAAGATTGAATCAAGGCGCAATTTCACTTTAGCATTATTTGGCGAATCATCTAGCATTTCAATGACTAAAAAGCCCTTTGTGATAGGCGTTTTTAGCTCGTGCATTATGGAGCGCAAAAAAAGCGTCCTAGCCTTTGCGGTATCGCCCAAAACTTTCGCTGCGCGTGTGAATTCCGCGCTTAAAGAGCCGATTTCGTCATTATTATTTGCGATAGTTTGGATATTCATATCGCCACGCGAAAATTTTAGCACCTCTTTGCGCAGACTTCTAAGTGGAAGCAGCGAATCTAGCACGATAATATAAAAAAATACAAGCGTGATAAATGCGATAAGCGCGATAATGTAGTGATTTGTGTAACTTGGAACTTCCCTATAATCGCTAAAAAGAAAAGTCTCACCCGTAATAGTATCGTGCAGTGCGATATAAAAATGCGAATCAATTTCTTGGAGATTCGTGGCAATGACGCTATTTATGCCACGCAAAACAAAATATTTATTTTTGTGCTGTGAGCGAATCTCCGTGCTCATTTCCTCAAAAAAATTAAGCGACCTTAGGTAATCTTTAAGCGAATCAATGCCCTCTCCAGCGATGATGAGATTGTCGATAATGGCGATTGTGGTATTAAATCGCTCTCTTATCACCTGCTCATCGCGAATCTTTTGCGCTGCGATAAAATAAAGCACAAAAAATACAAAGCAAATGGAGCTGAAAACAAATAGAAGCGTAACCTTAGTAATAATGGAATCTTTTAATCGCATAAATTAACCTCGCCTTAATATCAGTATCTTGCATTGTATTTTTAGGATTGCAATTTTATCAAATATCAACATAGATTCTTTGCATTTTAATGCAAATTATAATAAAATCCGCGACTTTTTAATAAGACTTTTTATAAGCAATAAAACCACGCAAAAGGCGATTTTAAGCAAAATGACACGAAATAAACTAATAACTTTGGGAATGTTTTATATGTTTTTGGGTGCGTTATTTTTCTCGCTAATGAATTCCGCGCTAAAAATCCTCTCAAATCATATCACAATCCACGAAAATCTTTTCTTTCGTGGCATTACGATGACTTTGTTTGTGGCGTTGCTTTTGTGGATTCGTGCTAAAAAGACAAAGCACCGCCACCACCACAAAAGCGGTGGTTGGGGCAAACTCATCTTTCGCGCGTTTGTCGGCTCTGCCTCGCTTTATGCGATGCTTTACAATGTAGAGACAATTCCGCTGGGGACTTCCATCGCGTTTGCGCAGACTGCGCCGATTTGGACGGCGATTTTTGCATTTTTGATTTTGCGTGAGCGACTAAATATCGCCCAAATCGCAAGTGTGTGCGTGGGATTCGTAGGTGTGATTTTGATAAGCAACCCAGAGACTTCAAATCTGCCTTTGCTAAATATCTTTTGTGGCATTATTAGCGGGATTTTCGCCTCCCTCGCATTTATTAGCATTCGTGCGTTGAAGGGATATTTTGATGATTTAGAGATTATGCTTAGCTTTGGGCTTATGGCGACACTAATGGGCTTTGTGATGATTTTGGTGGCGCAAGATTCGTGGAGCGCGTTATCATTCAAAGATTGGTTTTTTATCGCGGTGGTGGGCGTTATGGGGACAATCGGGCAGTATTATATTACCCGCGCTTATACTTTCGCACCTGCGGGAATCGTAGCCCCAATCGATTACAGCCGAATCGTATTTAGCGCGATTTTGGGGATTTTACTAGGCGATTCACTGCCAAATATTTTTATATTTTTTGGCATTTTCTTTATAATTTTATCGGGGATTTTAATCGCTATGCCGATAATCTTGCAGGAATTTTACAAATCAAAGGATAAAAAATGATGGATTTAGCAATGTTTAAAGACGCCCGTGAGCGGGTAAAAAATGTCATCGCAAAGACAGAGCTTAGCCTCGCCTCGCGTCTAAGTGAAATTGCGCTTTGTAGCGTTTATCTCAAAAAAGAAAATCTCCAAAAAACAGGCGCGTATAAGATTCGTGGCGCATTTAACCGAATCTCGCGCCTAAGCGACAATGAAAAAAAGCTAGGCGTAATTGCCGCAAGTGCGGGAAATCACGCTCAAGGCGTGGCATTTAGCGCGAAGCATTTTAAGATTCGCTGTGTCATTGTAATGCCAGAGGCTACGCCGTTACTCAAAGTGCAAAATACCAAAGATATGGGCGCGGAAGTGATTTTGGCAGGGGAAAATTACGATGAGGCTTATAAATACGCACTCAAACTCGCCAAAGAGCAGCAACTCACATTTATCCACCCATTTAGCGATGATGACACGATAGCAGGGCAGGGGACTATTGCGCTAGAGATGATTGATGAGCAGAGTTTGGATTTTGTCATCGTGCCTGTGGGCGGTGGTGGGCTAATCTCTGGCATTGCAAGTGTGTATAAAAATATTTCGCCCAAAACCAAAATCATCGGCGTAGTGGCAAAAGGTGCTAGGGCAATGTATGATTCATTCCACGATAAAAAGATTCATAATGGTAAATCCGTGCATACGATAGCCGATGGAATCGCTGTGCGCGATGTCAATGAAAAGAATTTTAATCTCATCTTAGAATGCGTAGATGACATTGTAATGGTTGATGATGAGGAAATCGCCAATGCCGTGCTGTTTTTGTTAGAAAAGCAAAAGTTAGTCGTAGAGGGCGCGGGAGCGGCTGGTGTGGCGGCGATTTTGCACCATAAGATTGCGCCAAAGCCAAACGATAAAGTCGGCGTAATCCTAAGCGGTGGCAATGTCGATGTAACAATGCTTAGCCTAATCATTCAAAAAGGCTTAGTCAAATCGCACCGCAGATTGCAGTTTAAAACCGTGCTAATCGACAAGCCGGGCAGTTTGGAAAAGCTCACGGCGGTTTTATGCAAGGCGGAGGCAAATATCATCAAAATCGATTACAACCGAATCTCCACGACTATCGATTATGGCGATGCGATTATCACAATGACCGTGGAGACAAAGGGCAAAGAGCACCAAGAAAAAGTCCGCAAAATGCTAAAAGAGGCTGGTTATCAAATCGATGAATTTGAGTGAGAAAAACGCGCTTCAAACAATTTCAACGAGTTCAATG
>JBNMHH010000129.1:0-5967 GCA_050872665.1 Helicobacteraceae bacterium | reverse complement strand
GAAGCGTAAATTGCGCCTTTAGCCTACCCAAAAGCGTGAAAGACGCCGTCCTAACCTCATACAAAATCCAAGCCCAAGTCTTTGACTGCGGAGATAAGTAGGCTTATTTGCTTTAGATTCGCGCTAGATTTTGGCAGTAATGGGCTTTAAATCTAGGCGAATCGGCTTAAAAGTTTTCGCTACTTTTGCCAAAAAAATAGAATCCCCCTCAAATCTTACAAACTCCAATTCACTAAACGAGATTGTTTTAATTCACTTTTGGAACATTGATTCGACTATAATTAGGATTCGCTAGATTTGGATACTTCGGGCTAAAGCCCTCAGTATGACGATAGGTTTTTGATTTTTATTTTTGTTTGGATTGCTTCAGCGATTCGTTGAATCGCCTCGCAATGACGAAAATATTTTAATTTTACGCAAGATTCGTAGTCGATTCGTGTTAGCGAATCGCAATCGAAGTAATGGCGGTAGTGCTTTGCGTTATTTTGGCGCGAAATGAGCGAGATAAGACTTGAGCGTCTATCGAGCGAAATTTTGTCGCCGAAATAACGCAAATGATTACCCCAGAACAAATTGTGCCACCCTATAAGAATTCTTTCATTCGTAAGTAGCTATTTAGCGCACTTATATACGCCTTCGCCGTTGCACTCATCGTATCAATATCTAACCCGTGCCCAATTAGCGCGTTTTTATGTGGCTCAAACTCCACTTTCACCACCACTTTTGCTAACGCGTCCTTGCCACTTGTTACGCTCTCCACGCGGTATTCCTTAAGATTGCCCTTAATCCCGCTAATCCTATCCACGCTCTTTAGCACACTATCCACCGCGCCGTTGCCTAACGCACTATCGCTCATTTCCTCGCCGTCTTTTGTCATACTCATAGCCGCGCAAAATTTACCCGCACTACACGCGCTAACTTGGAGCATATTTAGGCTAAAAATCTGCGGGATTCCGCGCCCTTGCTCACTTAAAATCTCCCTCAAATCATCATCAAAGACTTCTTTTTTGCTATCGCATAGCACCTTAAACTTCGCAAACGCACTCTCAATCTCATCATCGCTTAGCGCGAATCCAAGCGATTTCGCCTTATTTTTAAAGGCAGCACGACCTGAATGTTTGCCTAAAATCAAATTTGAATCTATCTCTATGCCTATGTCGGCTGGATTGATAATCTCATAAGTTTCTCTATGCTTTAAAACGCCGTCTTGGTGGATACCGCTTTCGTGTGCGAATGCGTTTTTGCCCACAATGGCTTTATTGGGCTGTGGGCGAATCCCTGTAATATCGCTAATTAGCTTACTTGTAGGGTAGATTTCCTTTGCGTTGATATTGGTTTTTAGCCCTTTAAATAAATCTTTGCGCGTTTTGATAATCATCGCAATTTCCTCTAGCGCGGTGTTTCCAGCGCGTTCGCCAAGTCCGTTTATGGTGCATTCCACCTGCCTTGCGCCATTTTTGATTGCCTCGATACTATTTGCCACTGCCAAGCCTAAGTCATTGTGGCAGTGTGTGGATAAAATCGCCTTATTACCGATAATCTTGTGAATCTCACTAAAAATCTCTGCGATTTCATTAGGCAAACGATAGCCCACGGTATCGGGGATATTGATAGTCCCCGCGCCCACTTCCAAAACCGCGCTAATGATTTCACGCAAAAATCCCAAATCGCTCCTACACGCATCTTCGCAACTAAACTCCACATCGCTAACTAGGCTTTTGGCGAATCGCACCGATTCAACGGCGCGTTTGATGACTGCCTCTGGCTTCATTTTTAGCTTGTATTCCATATGAATGGGGCTTGTGGCGATAAAAGTGTGAATCCGCTTGATTTTGGCGGGTTTTATAGCGTCTGCTGCTGCTTTTATGTCGCCCTCAATCGCCCGTGCGAGTGAGCAAACGCAGGATTTTTTGACATTTTGTGCGATTTTATGAATCGCCTCAAAATCGCCCGGACTACTTGCCGCAAACCCAGCCTCGATAATATCCACGCCCAACTTTTCTAACTGCAAGGCAATGCGAATTTTTTCCTCGATATTCATAGACGCCCCGGGGCTTTGCTCCCCGTCTCTTAAAGTCGTATCAAAAATCTTTATTTCATTCATTTATTATCCTTTATTTTGCGCTTTAAAAGCACCTTTGCGATAAAAATATAAGCATATCGCAAAATTCCATACACTATATACGCGCTAATCCCGCTAAAAATGCCTTCAATGGGGCGGATAAATAGCACGGACAAAATCACAATTAAGATTATCATCTTAAAGAGATTCCACCGAATGTGCTTAAAATTGGGATAGCGAATATTGCTAACCATTAAAATCCCCACGATAAATGCGATGACAAGTAGCCAAAAATTATATGTGGCAAAGATATTATATCGCTTTTCTAAAATTAGCATAGTTACCACAAAAATCGCAGCAGAGGGGATAGGAAGCCCGATAAAAAAGTGGCTAGTTTCATTGCTTGTGATAATATTAAATCTAGCCAAGCGAATCGCCCCAAACACCACAAAAAGACAGCTTACCACAAGTCCGAATCGCCCGTAATTATGCCCGAAAGCCAAATATATTAAAATCGCAGGAGCGCACCCAAACGCCACCAAATCACATAGCGAATCAAACTCTACGCCAAACTTTGAAGCGGTATTTGTGATTCGCGCCACACGCCCATCTAGCCCATCTAGCACCATAGAGATGATGACAAGCCAACAGGCAAACTCTATGCGCCCATTTATGGCGTAAATAATGCTAGAGACGCCCAAAAACGCACTCGCTGCGGTAAAAAGATTGGGAATGATATAAAGTGGATTTATTTTCATATTCTGCCCCCGTAAAAAATTTGTGCTTATTTTACTATAAAATTTATTGGAGTTTGCCTAGCAATGTTTCCCCTGCAAAGACATTATCGCCCCTTTGTGCCAAAAGTTTGCAAGGTGCGTGAATTTCTAAGAGTAAATATCCGTATTTCATAAATCCTAATCTATCGCCTACGAATATCGTGCTTTGTGTGGATTCGTCTAAATCTTTATTTGAATCGCGCTTTGAATCCTTGCGCGAATCATTTGAATCCTTTGGCGAATTTTTGCTTGAATCTTTGTGCGATTCGCCACCAAGCGCGTAAATATTTGCCTTATTCCACGCTTCAGGCAACAGCGTAATGCTAAAAATAGCGTCATTATCGCAAAATCCGCTAACCTTGTGCTTGGTATTTAGAATCTTTTGGAGATTTTTATCGCTTTTTATAAAAAGCCCGAATCGAAATGCGCTTTTGATTCGCGTGATTCGCGCTGGGACGCGAAAGATTCCATTATCAAAAATATTTATTTTTACTAAAATTTGCGTAGTTGAATCCTTTGTAGAAATATCTTTGATAATCCCATCACAAGGGGCAATTAACGCGTCATTCCCACGATAAAGCGCGATTCGCTCACTATTGCGAAAAATAAAGGCGCAAAATAAAGCGCACACAAAGGCAAATAGCGCGAAAAACTCAAAATGAAAAAATATGCAAAGAAAAGCCACTATAATGCACCCAGCAACGGGTTTAAAACCCTCACGCGCGATAATTTGCGTAGTTGTCTGCAATTCTCTTGGCTTATTCATTTCTACTCTTTTTTAACGCCTTATAATGCCACTCTTTTAAGATTCCTCATCGTTTTTGCGCTTTACTAGGCGGGATTCTAGCCCTTTTTCTTTTTCAAAATCCGTTAGAATCTCCCTCACACGCGCCCCGTCAATGACTTCTTTTTCAAATAATTCTTTTACCATAATCTCAATGGCATCTTTATAATCGCGTAGAGTTTGCTTGACAGCGTTATAGCGGTTTTCAAGCGTGGTTTTGATATGCGTATCCATAGCTTCCGCCGTTTTTTCGCTAAATTCCCTAGCACTGCCAAATCCTCCGCCCAAAAACGCATTTCGTGGCTTTTCAAGCACCATTAGTCCGCTAACTTCGCTCATTCCATAATAGCTAACCATTGCCTTTAAAATGTCCGTAGCGCGCTCTAAATCATTACTCGCGCCTGTGGAAATCTCGCCCAAAAACACTTCCTCCGCCGCGCGTCCGCCAAGCAACACATCGACTTCTGCCATAAGCTCGTGCTTTTGCATAAGGTAGCGGTTTTCCTCAGGCGTGTGTAGCGTATATCCAAGCGCAGCCATACCGCGCGGAATGATAGAGACTTTGCTTACAGGGTGCGAACCCTCCGTCATCTCCGCTACCACCGCGTGTCCGCTCTCGTGGTAAGCTACGATTTTTTTCTCTTTGGGCGAAATGCGCCGTGATTTTTTCTCTAGCCCCGCAATGCTTCGCTCAACCGCCTCTCTAAAGTGGCTTTGGCTGACTTCTTGCTTATTTGCGCGTCCAGCGAGTAGCGCGGCTTCGTTAATGATATTTGCCAAATCCGCCCCAGCTAACCCAGCTGTGAGCTTTGCAATCTCTTGTAAATCCACATCTCGCGCTAATTTTACGCTTTTAATATGCACTTTTAGGATTTCCACTCGCCCATTAAAATCTGGCTTATCCACAAGCACCTGCCTATCGAATCGCCCCGGACGCAAAAGCGCAGGGTCAAGTATCTCAGGGCGGTTTGTCGCCGCCAAAACAATCACAGGCGATGAATCCGAGCTAAAGCCGTCCATTTCTGCCAAAAGCTGATTTAGCGTTTGCTCTCTCTCATCATTGCCACCCACCATACTACCTGCGGCGCGGGATTTCCCAATCGCGTCAATCTCATCGATGAAAATTATGCTTGGCGCGTCTTTTTTTGCCATCTCAAACAAATCCCTTACGCGACTTGCGCCAAGCCCCACAAACATTTCAATAAAGCTACTTCCGCTCATCGAAAAAAACGGCACATTTGCTTCCCCAGCCACCGCTTTGGCAAGTAGCGTTTTCCCCGTCCCGGGGGGACCTACAAGTAGCACACCTTTTGGAATCTTCGCGCCCACCGCAGAATATCTATCGGGATATTTTAAGAAATCCACGATTTCTACGACTTCCTCTTTTGCCTCTTTGTTCCCCGCCATATCATCGAATCGCACTTTGGGCTTTTCGGCATTTACAAGCCGTTTCGCGCCTCCCATTCCAAAAATGCCATTGCCCATATTGCGCTGCATTCGCCCCGCGATAAACATCCAAAGCCCTAAAATTATAAATACAGGCAAAAGCCACCCTAGCAAGTCAGTAAACCAATTTGATTCGCTAAAGCCAGAATATGGGATTTTGTTGCTATCTAGTAGCGGGACTAGGGAGCTGTCATTGACTTTGCGGACATTGTAGGTTACGCGCTGTCCGTTTTGCTCACTTAATGCGCGAATCATACTCTGCCCTATGCTAACTTGACTAATCTCTTTTGCCTCGATTTTTTGCTTTAGCTCCGAATAGCTAATGCTTTGAATGCTACTATTGCCAAAAACGCCCTCGCTAGAGCCACCTGAAAGCGATTTAAAAAGCATAATCGCCGCGATTGTAAAAATCGCAAAGATAAGCAAGGGATTCCCACCGATAGGGGAATTTGGCTTGTTTGGTTGATTTGGGTTGTTTTGATTCATATTTTTCCTTTTTTACTTACAATTTTTTGCAATTTTTAGCGAAAATTTACCAAAAAAATGTCAATTTTTATGCAATGTTTTTGCGATATTGCAAAATGGCGCAAATCCACTCATCTTTTTGGCGAATCGCTAATGGTGTAAAGTCGCTAAAACGCGCCAAAACTTCATCTTTGTAAATATCTAAAATACCAGAAAGCACCGCGATTCCACCGCGCTTTAGGGACAATGCGATATTATCTTTTTGCTCTATTAACACAGAGGCGATGATATTTGCCACAATAATGTCGTAAATGCCACTCTTTGCGCCCTTTTTGGCAACTCTATCAGCGATACCGCCTTGCCAAATGTGCGAAATTTTAGCATTATTATTGTTAAAATTTTTCTTTGATTCGACAATGGCACTCTCATCAATG
>JBNMHH010000128.1:0-5982 GCA_050872665.1 Helicobacteraceae bacterium | reverse complement strand
GCGAATCTAGTGTGAAAATCGCCGAATCTAATAGCAACGCCGCAAACTTTGGCGCAGATTCGAGCATTTACACAGAGGCATTATCGCTTATATCGCTTTCATTGCAAAACGCTCCAAATGCCGTCTCTAGCCTTAGTGGTGAGATTTATGACTCTAATCTCAATATTACGCACAAAAGCTCCGTTTTGCTAAATCGCACGATTGCAAGGCGACTTTATCACATTAGCGATAGCGAAAATAGCGGTGTGTGGGCGGATATTTCCTATGCCAAAAGCAATCTACGCGCAGAGGGCTTTGCTAGTGGCAAAATCGCTCAATACGCGCTAATGGCTGGGATTGACGGCATTTACACTAGCAAGGATAGTTCTTTGGGCGTAGGCGCGTTATTTAGCGCGGATAAGGCAAAGGGCGATTTCGGTGTGGTGGGCAAAAGCGATATGCTATCGTATGGAATCTCGCTGTATGCGTTAGCGTCATATAAAAATTTTTATGTGCTAACGCGCTTAGGGGCGAATCTGCACGACACAAACATTACGCGTAAGCTGAATTTCGGCAGTGGCGCGAGTTTGCAAAATAAGCAAAAAGATTTATCCTATCACGGATATGCTGAGGCGGGGTTTAATGTGGATATGGGCGTTTTTAGAATCGCCCCATTTGTGGCGTGGGAGGAGGATTTGCTTACGCGCAAAAAAGTAAGCGAGAGTGGCAAAGATGACAAAAACTCAAATTTCGCGCTAACGCTAGATGCCACCAAATATCGCGTTCATTCGCTAATCTACGGCGCGAAAGGGCATTTGACATTTAGTCAATTTCGCTTGGAATATAGTGCGCTAAATATGTTCGCCCCAAAGCCAAATAAGTTTCGCTCCAAAGCGCGTTTTGTGGGGGCAAATGACATAGAATTTACCAGCAGTGGCATTCCGCAACCGCGCAATTTAGTCTTTGTGAGTATCGGGGCGAGTTATGCGTTTGACAACCTACCCCTGCGAGGCGAATACAGCCTATCGCTACACCCCACCACAAGCCAAAAAATCGAAGATGAGATAATCAACCTAAATTTGCGATATGGGTTTTAGGGGGAAAAACAGCGTCATTGCGAGGCAAATCGGTTGAATCTTAGATGCAGATTCGCCGTCATTTTTAATAAAATCTTTAATTTTTAAGCCCAAAATCCATTATAAATCTAGCGATTTTTTACAATTCTACACATTAGCACCATTTCATTTGTGGCATTCAAAGATTTTTTAAAAATAATTTAAATAAAATATTGCGTCTTTTTTGACAAATTTTGACTTTAGGAGCTTTTTCAAATGGAATGGACACAAAATATTGACCCATTAGGCAGTCTTTTGTTAAGCGCGATTGTGGCGTTTTTGCCCATATTGTGCTTTTTGCTGTGCCTACTCATTTTTAAGATGAGGGGCTATGTGGCGGGATTTATCACCGTGATTGTGGCGACTTTGGTGGCATTCTTCGTTTATGATATGCCATTTTCGCTTATCGGTGCGAGTTTTATACACGGATTCGCGCAAGGTATGTGGCCTATCGCGTGGATTATCATCGCGGCAATTTTCTTGTATAAACTCTCCGTAAAATCGGGCAGTTTTGAGGTTATCAAACAAAGCGTTATGAGTATCACGCCAGACCATCGAATCCAAGTGATTCTTATCGGCTTTTGCTTTGGCTCATTTTTAGAGGGCGCAATCGGCTTTGGCGGACCTGTGGCAATCACTGCGGCGTTGCTCGTGGGGCTAGGGCTAAAGCCACTTTATGCAGCGGGGCTTTGTCTCATCGCAAATACCGCGCCTGTGGCGTTTGGTGCGGTGGGGATTCCTATCATTGCGATGACGAATCTCGTAGGCATCGAGCAGTATTCCGTAGCGGCTATGGTAGGGCGAATGCTTGTGCCACTAAGCCTTAGTGTGCCGTTTTTCATCGTATTTTTGATGGACGGCGTAAAGGGCGTGAAAGAGACTTTCCCAGCGATTTTAGTGGCTGCCATTAGCTTTACAGGCACTCAGTTCATTAGCTCAAACTTCCTTGGCGCAGAGTTGCCAGACATTACCTCAGCAGTTGTATCACTTGCCTGCACCACAATCTTTTTGAAATTTTGGTCGGTTAAAAATGTCTTCCGCCTTGATGATGTGAAAGATTTTTCAAGCAAAAGCAACCTATCCTTAGGCACAATCTTTAAGGCGTGGTTGCCTTTTATCTTGCTAATCATTTGTATCGTCATTTGGACGCAGGATTGGTTTAAGGCATTCTTTAAGCAAGGCGCGGCACTTGATTACACGCAAGTAACAATGGTATTTAAAAATATGGAGGCAAGTATCCTAAATGCAGCGGGGAATCCTGTCAAATTAGACTTGGCATTTAACCTAATCGCGCTTCAAGCGGGGACTGCGATTTTGGTAGCGGCGATTTTGACTATCATCTGTTTGCGAATCAATCTAAATGTAGTCGAGGAATCATTAGGCGATACGCTAAAAGAAATGGCGATTCCTTGTATCACAATCGGCTTGGTTGTGGCGTTTGCCTTTATCTCAAGAAATAGCGGAATGAGCGAGACTTTGGGTAGAGCCTTTGCCGAATCGGGCAATGCGTTTGCGTTCTTTAGCCCCATTGTCGGGTGGCTTGGCGTTTTCATCACAGGAAGCGACACTAGCTCAAACCTACTCTTTGGGACATTGCAACAAGTTAGCGCACAACACCTTGGAATCAAAGAGGCATTATTCCTAGCGGCAAACTCCGTAGGTGGCGTTGTCGGTAAGATGATAAGCCCACAAAGCATCGCAATCGCGTGTGCTGCGGTGGGATTAGTCGGGCGCGAATCTGAGCTATTTAGATTCACACTCAAATACTCTGTGGCATTTGTCATCATCATCGGTATTTGGACGGCTATCATCGCATTTGCGCTTACAGGCATTATCCCAGATACGATTCCTTTGGCAAAATAATTATTTTTGCTTTTGGGCGTTTTGGGATATTTGGGGGCATTTTGCCCCCGAAAATCTACACTAGAAATTCTTTTATCAAAAAGATGAGGAAATTATAATGGCAGGGTTAATATTGGCTAGTTTTATAATGCTTTTGTTTTGCGGATTGATACTTTATGCAGTAAAGTCGATAGATGCGATTACTAAATAAAACACTTTATAAAAATTTCAGCAAAATGATATTAAAATCCGCGCTTTAATATTTTTCTTTTTAAGGATTGTAGAATGAATATCTCACTAGATAAAAAGTCCCTTATAGGGGGGGGGGGAACGCCCTTTATCGCAATAGCCTACTAAAACTCCTCCAAAAAATTCACACCGCACGATTTAGCACTTTTTGCTTGTCCTTATGTTGCGATGATTCGCATTTAAAGGACGCCAAATGAATGTATTTGATAGCATATTGCATTTGGCAATAAAGTGGTTAAGTTTTTTAATCCCCATTTCAAGTTGGCGTAAAAAGTTTAGACATAAAGTTAATGATATTTTTGGCATTCACAAAAGAGATTCGCACTATTTAGAAGGCATTTTGATTCGTGGGAATCCTATCGCGCTTGATACCACGCTCACACCGCAAAAATATGAATACACCATAGGAATCACAACCTACTCCAAGCGATTTGAGCGATTTTTTAAGCCACTAATTTCGCAGATACGAGAGCATTCAAACGCTCCTATAATCGTATCCATAAATGGCGACTACAACAGCAAATTTGATGAAAAATATAGGCGCGAAATATTAACATTTTTGGCGCAATATGATGATATTTATCCATCGATTCACCCACAATTTCGCTCACTAGCGAAACTTTGGAATGAGATTTTAGTCAAATCGCCACTTGAAAATGTGCTTTTATGTAATGATGACATTGCCGTATCAGCGAAATTTTTTGATGAGTTAGATTGCGCCATTACGCAAAACAAAGGCAAATCTTTTAAGATGAATGCCACTTGGTCGCATATATTTTTAAATCGCAAGGAAGTGTGCGAAATCGGTTGGTTTGATGAGCGATTTTTAAATGTCGGGCACGAAGATTTAGACTTTGAAGTGCGGTGGTTTAATAAGCACGGCGCGTATTTTCCAAATATCATCGGCTTTGAAGGCATTCAAAATTTTGTTGATGATAAAGAAATGCTTGTAGGACAAAAGAAAGTCAAAGATAGCAAGTATGGATTATTTGACGCAAAATTTTTCCATAAAAAATATAAACTTGGATTAGATTATAGGCGTCATTATAAGGACGAATCGCAATATCCTTATGAGCCATTTTATTGGGAGCATAGAGATGAGCTATAAGGTATTGATAACGGGCATTGCTGGGCTTTTAGGGAGCAACTTTTCAAGGTATTTGCAACGCAAGGGTTATGAAGTCATTGGCATAGATGATTTTTCAGGTGGCTACAAAGAAAATCTGGCTAAAGGCATAGAGTGCGCAAATATCAATTTGGCTGACTTGGAATCAGTGGATAAATTTTTCCGCAATGAAAAGATAGACTTTGTCTATCACTTTGCGGCGTATGCTGCGGAGGGATTATCGCCTTTTATCCGCAAATATAATTACATAAATAATCTTATTTGCTCGGCGAATCTAATCACTTCATCAATAAATCATAATGTGCAAAAATTTATCTTTACTTCATCGATGGCGACTTATGGAGCGCAAAATATTCCGCCATTTACGGAGGATATGCAACCAAAGCCCATTGACCCTTATGGTGTCGCCAAATACGCGGTGGAAATGGACTTAAAATTAGCTTACGAGCAATTTGGGCTTAACTACTCTATCATTCGTCCGCACAACATAGTCGGCAAATATCAAAATATTTGGGATAGGTATAGAAATGTCATTGGCATTTGGATTCGCAAATCTATGCGGAATGAATCGCTTACAATCTTTGGCGATGGACTGCAAACTCGCGCCTTTTCTGATGTCAAATATTATTATGAGCCCTTTGAAAAGCTAATGTTTGAATATAATGGCGAGATTTTTAATTTGGGCGCAGACAAAGAGCGCACCATAATACAAGTGGCGAATCTCGTGCAAAAATGTGCCAAAAATTTTGGCTTTAATCCTAGCATAGTGCATTTAGAGGAACGGCACGAGGCAAAGTTTGCCTTTTGCAACCACGACAAAGCAAAGAAATTGCTTAATTTCAAAGATAACACAAATTTAGAGCAAACTATCAATGAAATGTTTGAGTGGGCTTTATCGCAACCAAATCATAAAGTCAAAAATATGACTTATGAGACAAATAAGGGCATTTATGAGTTTTGGAAATGATAAACATTTTGGCGCGGTATCAAAAACTTAGTGCAAAAAATCTCTTTTAAAATTATATTTTGCTATAATCACAAATTATTTTTTTGACAAAGGGAGCATTTATGAAAATCGTAGTCATTCAAGGACCCAATCTAAATATGCTAGGACACCGCGACCCGCGACTTTATGGCGATATGAAATTAGAGCAGATTCACTCAAATATGGAGGCGGTTGCAAAGCAAAATAACTTTGAAATCGAGTTTTTTCAGAGCAATTTTGAGGGCGAGATTGTCGATAAGATTCAAGAGTGTATCGGCACGGCGGACGGCATTTTAATCAATCCTGCGGCATATTCGCACACTTCTATCGCCATTGCGGACGCCATTTCGCTAGTGGGGATTCCCGTAGTCGAGGTGCATTTAAGCAATATTTTCGCGCGAGATGATTTTCGCAAAAAATCGCTCACAGGCGCGATGAGTGCGGGAGTGATTTGCGGATTTGGACCATTTGGCTACCATATCGGGCTACTATCCATTATGCAAATCATCACCGAAATCACGCAACTAAAGCAACAAAACGAAAATAAAAAATAGTGTCTATGGGCGAATCTAAGCGGATTTTTGGTGCGAATCGCATAAATTTAAGGGCAAATTTGGGATAAAGATGAGAGAAAAATTAGATTGCTTTTTTACCACAAATGAAAGCGCAATGCTCTATGAGTGCGG
>JBNMHH010000127.1:0-6049 GCA_050872665.1 Helicobacteraceae bacterium | reverse complement strand
CAGATTTTTTATGTGATTACGGCTAAGTGTGTGGATAATGGGCGGTGGAAAGCCACTGATGACATAATCCAAAATCCGCAAAATAGCTTAAGACTTAATGTGATTGTGTAATTTTATGCAGATTCATAGTCCGCGATGACTCTAAACTAAGATTTTAAATTTAACAAAAGGAGTTAGAAAATGGCTTATCGGTATGATAGTGATTTAGAGTTTTTACGCTCTATGGAAAGTAAGGATTTAGATGTGCTTGTGGAAACACTCACAGGCAAGGACAAATCAAATCTGACTGAAAATTTAAGTCAGCAAAGTGGCTACAAAGCGCACTATCCAAACCATATAAGATATGTAGATGAGATTGCGGAGGAATTGCAACGATTTGGTGGCAATACTTTTGTGAATTATCTTATTAGGTTTGGCAAAGGTGTGCATTATAAGGAAATTCTTTGTGATGTGTGCGATAAGATGAAAGTAAATTATAATAAAAAATCACCTGTGGAGCGCATTGAGGGCGAATTGTTTGCAAAGATTTTGGAAAAAGCAATGGATAAGATAGATGAGGAAACGCTTAAAGAGTTACTCAAAAATACAAAGATTAACACCGCAAAGGGATTTAGCAAACAAGCGGCATTTGCTGCTATACAAGGTGCAATACGAGCGGGTGGCTTTGCGTCATATCAACTTGCTGTAATCGTGGCTAATGCTGTGGCAATGCAAATACTTGGCAGAGGGCTTACTATCGCAGCAAATGCTGGGCTAACAAGAGCCATAGGCGTATTTGCTGGACCCATAGGCTGGGCTATCACGGCACTTTGGACGGCGATAGATATAGCAGGACCAGCATATAGGATAACTATGCCTGCTGTGATACAAGTGGCATTTTTGCGACAGAAACATAGCAATACTTACAATGTCTTTTTGACGGGCGAATCTGGCGTAGGTAAGGATACAATATTTAATATTCTAAAAGAGGGGAAATTTGTAAAAGATTGGCAAAACACGACTAATTTAGAATATGAATCTTTTGATACTTGTGGCAAAATATTGAAAGTGATAAATACGGGTGGACAAAGGGATTATGATGATGAAAATATAGAGGCACGAAGCAAATTAAAATCTGGCACAAAATATATTTATGTATTTAGGGCTGATGATTATCTAACAAATGCGGATATTAAAGAGCAAGTGGAATTAGATTTAAAGAATGATAAGAAGTTTTGCGAAGAAAATAAATGCACACTAAAAATCATAGGCACACATAAGGACAAATGCCTTGAGAAAGATAAGGCAAAGATTCAAAAACTCCCCGATGAGCTTGGCGAAAAGGGTAAATTTCAATGTCAAATTTTGGATTTGACGCAATTTAACGGCAAAGAAAAGCAACAGGAACTTTGTGATTTTATCACGGATTAGGAGGATACAAATGATAAGCGCAACTATATCTGGCATACATAAGGAAAATAATCGTAAGCATATCACGGCGCAAAATGGCAAACTAATTACAGGCGAGGCGCAAAGAGAATGTGTAAATGCCATTTTAAAGGCGTTTAGGGGTATAAAAGTGAGAGAGGAATTATACCTTGAACTTGATAGCGGTGAGCTACTTTGCACACTTTATCACCCTATAAAAGATGACATAGGACGGAGGCGAATCGCCCTAATCGTTTGGGATAAAGATACTTCAAATGAGCTTATACAAAAGACACTTGAGGTAATGGGGCTTAGCTATGAACGCTTTTTAGAGCTAAAGAGCGAGTTTGAGGAGCGATTCGTAGCTGTGGATAAAAGTGGCGGTAAGAATATATGGATTGCAATAGGTGGCATAGCTTTAGTAGCTGTTGTCGCGTATTTAATATTTAAAAAATAAGGAGCAAAAAAATGACAAAAGAGTTAGAAAAAGTTTGTATTGTAGATAAGGAAATGGAAAATGCAATGAGGCGAATCCCAAAGTATAAAGAAGTCAAAGACGAGCTTGAAAAAGAGGACTTTAAAGTCGTCTGCTTTAATGATACGCAAAATAAAGAGCTATTTAGTGGCGATAAATCTCAGCCTATCGATGATTATCAAGGAATGGTGATTAGAAGTGATTTGTATGTGGGCGATAAGTCGTTTTATCCTATGCTGGATTATGCAGAGAGCTATTTTACTGAGCTAAATTTGGTTATGGAGGATATGGCTGGTTGTATGGGTGCTACTTTGTGGGAATTTAGCTATTTGGAGGAATCGTTTGAAATAAAGAAACAAAGCGATAGCTTTAACGCTGATATAATTGTAAATGTTCTTAATAAAGGTGGCGGTGGCGTAGGATATAAGCAAACTAATGCAAGTGGTAATAGTGAGGAAACAAAATTTTTATATGACACTAAAAAGGAACTTATTGGTAGAAAAAAGTCGCCACAAGAATTTGAAGCATATATCAAAGAGAGAAATATCAATATTCACGCATTTGACCAGTCATTTAAAGACCAAATTCAAAGATATATCAAAGGCGAAAATATAGGCTTTACGGCGCATACGGTGGATAAAAGTAAGCGCATTACTCAATATATCAAATCTTGCTACAATATAAGTCTATATGCTAAAGTGTGTAAGGTTTTTGATACGAAATTTAAGATAAACTTAGAATCAGAAGAAAGCACCGAGTGTAAATATCGTGCAAAGCTGAGTTATCGAATGTCGTTTAAGTAACGCAAAGTGGGGGCGAATCTATGAAAAGCGTGGATAAAACAATGCAAAAGATTAAGGATATAATTAGCCTAATATGTATGGCTATATGCACCTTTAAGAGATTTTTAACTCCAAGAAGGCTAACGCGCATTAGTGTGCTAATCTATAAAGTAAATGCTAGAATTAAGGCGTTTAAAGATGAGAGTAAGCCCAAAAATGCGCGAATCGATTCGGCATTTGAGGCATTAGACTTGGTGCTAAAATATAAGCGCGAAAATCCGCAGGAATTTGAGGAAATCTTTAGCGCGTTAGGGCGATTTAGCCAAAGGCGCAAAAGTGATAAATCCATTGACGAAAAAATCGCAAATATTTTGTGGGAGGATAAAATAGATTCGTAGATTCGGCGCATAGATTTGGTGTAGATTCGCCTAAATCGCCAAATCAAAGCAATCCACACGATTCGTCATTGCGAGGCGTTGCAAACGCCGAAGCAATCCACAAAACAAAATAGATTGCCACGATTTTGCTACGCAAAATCTCGCAATGACGATAGGTATGGATTGTTTTGCCACGCCTTGCCTTCAAGCAAGTCTTGCGATGACAAATCTATCAAATCTAAAAAATATTACTTTTAGTAATTTATTTGATTTAAATCAAAAGTTATAAAAATTATATTTCATATATTTTTTGCTTTCATAAAAAAGCCATAAAATTGCTTATTATAAATAAATATAGCCATAAATATCGCACTATTATTTTTCAAAAATATTGCAAAAAATTGTTTTTTTTTTTTGTATTTGGCAAAAATTATTAAGGAAATTTTAATATTTTATTGGCTACTCTTATGTCGCAGTAATGCAAAATTATTTTACGAAAGAGGTAATACTATGGAATTTTTAGAGTATTTACTAGCCCTCATTGCGATTTTGCTAATTTGGCTAAAACCGCAAAAAGAGGGATTAGCGTTTGGGTGCTTAGTGGGCGCAATCGCGCTTGACTTTGTGCTGTGGATTGTGGCGAGTTCGGCGTCTTGGGTGCCGGGCGTAACGCTGTAAGGAGGTTGTGATGAAAGATTTTTGCGATAAATTTCTAACTGAAAAAGTCTTTAATATCGTTATGACAACCGCTGTGGCGATTATTTTAGTCGTGCCTGTGGGAATGGCGTGTATTTATTTGGGATTCGTCAAAGGCGAATCGCCTTGCTTATTATGCGGACACGAGCGATTCGGTATGGTTGCTGTGGGCGTTTTGGGGCTGTTTATGGTGCGCTATGGCGTGAAAATCAAATATGTCGCGTTAGTTTTCCTATGCGGATTTTGGTTTTTATTCGAGGGATTGCGCCACATTGGCAATCACGCCGCAAGAGACATAGGACAGGGATTTGGCGAAGCTATGTTTGGCTTACACACTTATACTTGGGCGTTTGTGGTGTATTGGGTTGTGATTTTGGCGATGGCAATTATGCTTTTCTTTGTGCGAAAGGACAATTTGCTAGGTAAAGAGCTATTTAGCGAAGTGAAAATCAAAGATTTTAGTGGCTATGGTAAGGGCGTAATCGCGCTTTCGACATTTATCATTTTTATGAATGTGGTGCAATTCTTTATCACAAATGGACCACCACCTTACGGCGGACGAGGCGCACCTGCGGCTACACGATTCACTTGGGATATTAGCCTAGCCTCAAAATTCTGGGACCCTGTGCATTGGCACGAAAACTTTAGACCAAATAAATGGAGTTTGCTTGGCAGTAATCAAGGACCAAAGCCTTGGATTCCGGGAGCAAATGAAAAAGAAGATAAAAACTATCCATTTGACACCACTCCAGCAAATTCGCCGATTTTAAGCCAAAATCAAACTCCACTAGAATTGCTTGAAAGCAAAGAAATCGCTATTGTGCCTAAAAACTACGCGGATAAAAAAGGATTCGTAGGCGGAATCGCTTATGACAAAGTCAATGATGAATTTGCCATTGTCGGCACAGGTGGCTCAGTGTATTTTACCGATGAAAATTTCGCAGAGGCAAAAGAATTTGCCGCAATCGACCAGCCAAATGGCACAGATGTGCCTATCACCGTTGATGCGACATTCTATGCGCCGGGCAAACTTGTGGCTACTGCTTATAACAAAGCCATTTGGGGCGTAGAGCGAGTAAGCGAGTTAGATGAGGCAGATAAACTCATTCAATGGGAATTTTTGCCAAAAGTAGAGGGCAATTTAGTCCCTGCATTTGGTAAAAAGAATGAAGTAATGTATAAAAATACCAAAGGCGCACGAATCAATGTAGGCACTACAAGAGCGAAAAAGAACTATATCTTAAGCCTTGCAAAAGACCCAGATTCGCGATATGCGTATATGGTAACGATTCCAGCCAAAAAAGCTCCAAATGTGATTTTGCTAAAATTTGACACCAAAGATAATCAAATCAGCGAGGAAACGATTTTAGAGTTTGGCAAAGGATTGCAGCTAAAAGAGGGGGCGAAAGTCAATAATTTCTACATTACAGGCGCGGATATTAGCGGTGGCAAAATGTTTGCCATTTCTAAAAACTACAATGCGTTGCTTGTGATTGACTTGGCGACTAAGTCTATTAGCGCGGCTTATACTTTGCCAGAGGTGGCTGATGCTAGTGATATAGCTATAAAAGGCGACAAACTCTACATTCTCTCACGCGACAGCGGAGTAGATAAAGTCTTTGTAGTCAAAAATCCTTTGGCTAACAGCAACAGCTAATCTAATCCTAGAGGCAGACGCCTCTAGGACTTTTAAAATCTCACATATTTATACCAGCCCAGCCTCTTTTAAAAAAGTTGAGGGCAAATAATTTGTATTTTTACTCGAATCAAAATGCGCGAAACAATAATACAAATTTCGCTTTGCGCGTGTGGTGGCGACATAAAAAAGTCGCCGCTCTTCCTCTAAAGAGCCCGTTTTTGCCATTAGCTTAAAGTTTGGGAATCGCCCGTCCATTAAGTCAATGATATACACACTCTCAAATTCTAGTCCTTTGGAGGCGTGGATTGTGAGTAGATTCACGCCCTCGCCACTACTAGATTCGGCAGAATTTAGGACGATTTGGTTTAAGAAATGCGACAAATTATCGTAATTTTGCGCCAAATTTTGCAAAATAGCAATTTTTTTATCAATGGCTTTGTAAAATTCCTCCAAATCCTTTGTGTCCGCATTTTTAGCGCGGATTCGCACGATTTGCGCTTTTAAGTCGCTAAAAAATTCACTTTTTGCCACAAAGCTAAAAAGCGCATTCAAATCCCTGCTTTTAAATGCAAATAACTTGTAAAATTTATCCAAAAATATCACGCTTTTTTCGCTTAGCTTTGGGTGGCAAAGAATAGGGTGAGAGGCAAAATCGCCACTTACAACGCTGTTG
>JBNMHH010000126.1:0-6054 GCA_050872665.1 Helicobacteraceae bacterium | reverse complement strand
GAATTCGTCATTGCGAGTGCAACGAAGCAATCCAAACAAAATAAAAATAGATTGCCACGAATTTGACTTCGTAAATTCTCGCAATGACAATTTTGCCCACTCTGTCATTGCGAGGCGATTCATAGATTCGCCAAAGCAATCCCACTTTTTCCGTCATTGCGAGGGCTTTGTCCGAAGCAATCCATTGCGATTTGTCAGCGATTTATTAAGAGTAATTTTTACAAAAAAAGCAAAAATTTTATAAAAATTGTGAAATATTTGTGAAATTTTTATAAAAAATCAACTATATATTTTCATATATGCTACTTTTTTACACAATTTTTAGTAAAAAATGGATTTTTGTTGTTTGTGGCTTATTTTGGCATATTTTAAGACATTGTGCGAAACTAAAAACGATTTTTCTACGAATCAAAATGCAATAAAAAGCCGTGCTTTGTGTGAATTTGCGCCATTAAATTTATGATTTTTCGCATATTGCGCTTTTTGATTTATGTCAATAAAAATTTAAGTTTTCTTTAAACAAACTTTAAATAAAAATTTATCTAAATCGTCTTAAAATTTTAATGATTAAATTTTTGTAGGGAGGTAAAAAAGATGAAAAGTTATGATATTGTGTATTGTGGAAGTGAATATAGCTCTGCTCGTTTGATTTCTAGTATAGATTCGATTGTAAAAAATGTAGCAGTTCCCAATGTTATAAATTTTCATATTTTGGATTTTAAGATTAGCCAAGATAAAAAAGATAGCATTTTATCGCTTGTGAATCGACACAACAAACAAGATGATATGTTTGTTGATAAATCTATGCAGGATATGCTGACACAATGGGGGGGGGGGTAGCACACTCTTAAAAACAAAAAAGAAAAAGCAATTTAATGTGCTATTTTATAATCCCACGCTTGGGCGGTCAAATAAAAATAAATTAGAATTTTATCAAAGCCACTATAAGTCCGCAACTCCCGGGGGAATGCACCTTTATAAGCTATTTTTGCAGGATATTTTTGTGGATTTGGATAGCTGTTTGTTTTTGGCTGAAAGTGTGGTGGCTAAAGGGTGTATAGGCAAGATTTTTGATGATTTGGATTTTGGGGATTGCTTTGCAATCGTTAGTAAAAATAATAGCACACATAAGATTATCAGCGATAATTCCATCTTTTTGTATATACAGCAAGAGAATGAGACAAAGAATTTTTGCAAACATTTTGATAGAAAGGTGTATTTTAATCCTGATATGATGTTGTTAAATTTGAAAAAAATGCGCGAAAAAGACATTTCACAGCAATTTTATGCCTATGCCTTGGCTAATCTACACTCGCCATATAGAAATGAGATTGATTCGGCAGATGGTCTTTTACGATTGGGATTTGAAGACTATGTCAAAGTGTCATCTTTTTAAGGTGTAGATTTTGGCTTTATCCTTGCGATGATTGTTCCCTTTGTCATTACGAGACTTTGCGTAAGGCAAAGGCGTGGCAATCTATTTTAGATTTGTAGGTTTGGATTGCTTCGACGATTCGTTGAATTGACTTGCAATGACGAATTTGCTCACTATGTCATTGCGAGGAAGCGAAGCTGACGAAGCAATCCATTTAGTTTAATTTATTTTGTTTGGATTGCTTTGGCGTTTGCAATGCCTCACAATGACGAAAGAGTAGAGATTCTACTTTTTGCAAAAGCAAAACGAAGCAAAATCTTTTAGGTGAATTTGCCCACGCCGAATTGAAGCAATCCATACTCTAACTCGTCATTGCGAGAATCGCGTAGCGATTCGTGGCAATCCAAAAAACAAAATAGATTGCTTCGGCGATTTATTGAGTCGCCTTGCAATGACAAATCTACTCACTATGTCATTGCGAGTGAGTGAAATGAACGAAGCAATCCACGGATTTAAAATAGATTGCCACGACTTGCTTTTTAGTAAGTCTCGCAATGATGAAATATTTATTCACCCAAATCTTTTTAGAATTTATACGCATAGCCTAAGTTAATATAGCTAATCCCAAGCTCCCAAGGATATTCTGCATTCATATTTTTGCCATAGCCTCCCGCGTTAGCAAACCTAAAGGTTAAATATAACTGATGACGAATATCTATATAGTAGTGCAAACCCGTGCTAAACTCATACGCAGCTGCAAACAAGATATAAGAGCTAGTAACACTAGTTGTATTTTCATAAAATCTAGCTTGGATATTAAATCCAAGTGGCGCAAAATGCACCCCTAGTGTATGGCTATCGATATTTAAAAAATCCCAAATAAATTGCGGTGCTACACCTAGCACGAGATAGTGAGCCTTACCATACAATAAGCCTCTATCATAATACAAATAGTTAAAATGCCCAGCCAATCTAGCACCTAAATGAAAGTAAGGCTTATCATAGAAATACCATTGATACCCGCCGATTACGCCTATATCAAAACCCGGGGCGAATCCAATCTCAGCCCCCACATATCCGCCCTCTTTTGTCTCTAGCGGAATATGCCATTCCTCGCTATGCACATTTGCAAATAGTAGCATAGATATAAGCACCGTGCCAAAAGATTTATAAATCACATTTAAAAAATTTTTCATAATCTATCCTTTCCCCATTAAAATTTATATGAATAGCCAAAGAATACTGCACCACCGTGACCACCGATACTAACATCTACTTTTTGTTTTGTGCCATTAATATAAGCCACATCGCTTAATGTCCACAAATGCTTGTAGGTTACAAATACTTGATGATGAGTATTGTAGTAGTAATGTATGCCTAAATTGATTATGTAATAAGTTCCGTATCCTATATTCTTTTGAATGGTAACTTTACCACTATATGACCATACAACATTGCCATTTTCAATAATTTCTCGTTTTGTAGTTCCTGAGCTACCATCAAAACCAATATGTCCTTCAAATCCAAAAGGCGATAAATGCACCCCTAGTGTATGGCTACCCCTATCTAAAAAGTCCCATAAAAATTGCGCATCTGCCCCATAATACAAGTTATGATATATATGGTCAACTGTCTCATCAATATTATATTCATCACCGACTATATTAGTGTATTCGTGTAACTCTTCTCTCATATAAGTTATAGAATACCCCAAATACGCTTTTAAGCGCAATCCTAAATTAAAATGTGGTTTATTGTAAAAATACCATTGATACCCACCAATAATGTTTATACTTGGCGTTATCGCAGGTGAATATGTTATTGACTGATATACAGCATCGCTAGACACCAACGAATCATTTGCTTTGCCTATACCAAAGGTAAATTCCCCACCTATAAATCCACCCGTTTTAGGATTGCTAGATGGAGCTAGTGTGAGATAATCGCTAGGACTTTTACTGCTTTGTGAAGTGGATTGCTTAGAGTTTGTCGAATCTGTCGCTTTTAGATTAGAGTGCTTGGATTTTTTGGATTTGGGTTTGGCGTTCCCCCCCCCCCATTTTGGGCAGATTTTGCCTTTGTGGTTTGTGTGGATTTGCTAGTATTATCATCTGCGTAAGTCGCACTAATTGCAAGGCAAATCACCACAAAAACCGCACCTAAAATCTTATGTGCGCTATGTGCTAGATTTGCGCGAATCGCATTTATCTTTAATGTCGCCATTTTTAAGTCCTTTCTTGGATTAAAATATTTTTTGCTAAAAAGCAAAGGCGAAATTATAGCAAAGGAATTACAATTTTGTGAAAATTTTGCAAAGATTTTATGGGAATTTATGTATAGATTCGTTTAAAGTGAGTAAATCACAAATGATTCTAAAGTTGCCAAAATAGATACTTTGCTATACATAAATGCTACGCGCAGTATGACTATGCGTGAGCGTGGATTTGCACATCATTCCCATCATTGCGAGATTCGTTTGCGAACCCTGCAAATCCGTCGGATTTTCGTGGCAATCTATTTTTTTGATTTGTGGATTGCTTCGGCGAATCTGCGATTCGCCTCGCAATGACGAAAAATTATAGATTCACGCTAGATTCATAGCCGATTCGTGCAACAAATCGCAATCGAAGTAATGGCGGTATGGCTTTTGTATTTGTAAGAATTTTTGGGATTGAGACTAGACTTGAAGTCTGCGAAATCCCAAAAATTCTTACAAGTGCGAAATTGCATACCCCAGAACAAATTGTATCCACGCGAAAAAGACACTCGCGCTTTATTTTACAACCACCCTTTGCGCTTAAAATACACTATTGGCAATATTGTCGAAACTATCATCACCACCAGCACGATTGGATAAGCGTAGTGCAAGTCAAGCTCGGGCATATATTTAAAGTTCATACCATAAATCGTCCCAATCAGCGTAGGAGGCATCATCGCCACGGTTACGACGGTAAAAAGTTTGATGATTTTATTTTGCTCGATATTGATTTGCGAGGCAAACAGCGCGTGGATATTATCAAGCGCATTCATATTCACCACGCAAAAGTCAATTAGAGAATTTAAATCTTTGACAATGGTAGTAATATTGCGCTTCACATCGCTATCAGGCTTATTGCTACCTAGCAAGGCACTAAGCGCACGGCGTTTGTCAAATAGCGAATCGCGAAGGCGAGTGCTAACATCTTGGAGATTCGATAGCGAACCTAGCACTTCATTATAATCATATTGATTTTCAAAAACGCCCTTGCGGAGGGAGCGAATATCGCGCGTGAAATTTTCAATCATATCGGCGTCCTTTTCGATTCGCACTTCAAAGATTTTGGCAATCAAATCATAGCCGTCCTCAAAATTGCGCGGAGAGGCTAGGACACTGCGCTCAATGTCATCAAACACGCGCAATTCGCTATAACGAATCGTAAAAAGCATACTTTTGCAAAGCAAAAAAGTAACGGTCTCATCGCGCGAATTGCCCTTTATGTCATCTTGCCCGAGTTTGATTAAAAAGCGCGTGTTTATGGTGATTGAATCCTTATCCTCCCAATACCGCGCAGATGATTCGATTTCCTCGCGCTCCTCTTTGGTAGGAATGGCAATGTCATAGATATTTGAAATCGCGCCGATTTCCTCAATAGTGGGATTTAGCAAGTCAAGCCAAAGGATATTTTTAGATTCAATGTCCTCTATCGTGTTGTAAGTGTATTTGGAGACAAGCGAATTATGTTTTGCAAAAATATTTATCATTACGCGCCTCCTAAAAAATTATTTTCTATCCAAAACCTCAAACGCAGGGAGAATCTTACCTTCCAAAAGCTCCAGCGAAGCCCCGCCACCTGTGGAGATGAAACTCATATTATCAATCTCTCCCGCCTTATCCACTGCGTCCGCCGTGTCGCCACCACCGATTAAGCTAAATGCGTAAGTATCGGCGATATAATGCGCTAGGTTAAATGTCCCGCGCGAAAACTGCGAAATCTCATAAATCCCAATAGGTCCATTCCAAATAATGGTCTCACTATCGCGAATCACCTCGCCAAATAGTTTGATACTCGCAGGTCCCGAATCTACCGCCATAAAATCCTCTGGAATGTCCTGTGCTGGGGTGATTTTGATATTTTTATGCGTTTTTATATCATCGGTGCTTACGACATCGACAGGCAAATAAATTTTCACGCCTTTTTCTTTGGCGTGGCGCAAGATTCGCTTGGCATCTTCTAGCAAATCATCTTCTGTCAAACTCTTTTGCGTGTCGTAGCCTACGGCTTTTAGGAAAGTATTGCTCATCGCCCCGCCGATGATGATTCTATCCACGACATCTAAGATATTATCGAGTAGCATTAGTTTGGAGCTGACTTTAGAGCCACCTACGATTAAAAGCACGGGCTGGAGCGGATTTGTAAGTGCTTTAGCAAAGGAATCGATTTCTTTTTTTAGCAAAAGTCCTGCGACTTTTTCTTTGGCGAATTTGGCGATTCCATAAGTGGAGCTGTGTTTGCGGTGGCTTGTGCCAAATGCGTCATTTACGAAAATATCGCAGATTGAGGCTAATTGTTTGCTTAAAAAATCCTCATTTTTCTCCTCGCCCTCATAGTAGCGGATATTTTCTAGTAAAATTACGGATTTCATTTCAAGCGTGGCGATTATGCTAGGAACGCTGTCGATTCGCTCGGTAAATACGACTG
>JBNMHH010000125.1:0-6076 GCA_050872665.1 Helicobacteraceae bacterium | reverse complement strand
CCTCATGTCAATAACCAAGAGGGCGAAGAAATCGACTTTGACAAAGAAGTAGAAGTCTATAAAAAAGATAAGAAAAAAGCCAAAATCGTGGCATTTTGGCCAGATTTCTTATCCAAAGATATTTTTGTGATTTGCACATTTATGGTGCTTGTGGCGTATCTTGTGTGCTTTAATTACGGCTTTGCGATGGACCCTATCAACTTTGACCCAGCTGATAATCTCAAAACCCCAGCGCATATTTACCCCGAGTGGTATTTCCTATGGAGCTATGAGATTTTGCGCGGATTTTATATGAGCGAGGCTTTGGGGCTGATTTTCTTTGGACTTGCGCAAGTGATTTTCTTTGCACTGCCATTTTTGGACAGAAACCCTGTTGTCGCACCAGCACACAAACGACCGCTATTTTGCGTGTGGTTTTTCGTGCTAATCATTGACCTAATCGTGCTTACAATCTTTGGCAAACTCCCACCAGAGGGCATAAATAACTACATAGGATTCGTCGCTGCGATTGTGTTTATCCTACTGATGATAGCCTTGCCCATTATCACTAAGAAGGAGGTGCAACAATGAGTAAGTTACGCGAATTAAAAATTTTAGCATTTGTAGTTATCGCGGTAGGTGTGCTGTATTGGGGTGTCGAGCCTTTGGCACACTCTATTTTCTACCCCAAAACTGCGCCTGTGGATTACGCATTTAGCGATTTAGACAAACTCCCCACAACGGGCGATGCGGAAAATGGCAAGGTTTTGGTTACGACTTATTGTATCGCTTGTCATACATTGGCTAAAGAGGATTTCCCCGGCAAAGCGGACATTCCTGTGATGGATAAGGAAACTGCGATTGCCGCTTACGGCGTTGTCCCGCCTGATTTGTCTTATATGGGTGCGCTTTATGATGAGAATTTTTTGGCGAATCTCATCAAAGACCCCGTAAAAGCACTCAAATTAGAGCATAAATTTGGCACGGATAAATTTTTCCCAATGCAGCCCACACCTGTGAGCGATGCGGAGCTAGGCGATATGGTGGCGTATCTAAAAAGCATAGGCGAGAAAAATCTAGAGACTCAAGCCCTCGAATCGCCAGAATATAAAGCGCAAATCGAAGCCATAAGCAAAAATGGCGTAAATATCGCCGAGCGCAAAAGCGAGATGAACGCACTTAAAGAGCGTTACCTAAACAAAGAGACTTTCAAAGAAGCCTGTGTGCGCTGTCATAGTATGAAATATGATGACATTCTATCAAATACGCCAAGCGAAAGCATTTTGGCGTATATGGGCGCGAAAGCACCTGATTTGTCGATGATGATTCGCTCTCGGGGCGAGGAGCGATTGCATAAATTTATCAACGACCCGCAAAAAATGCTAGTCAATGCCTCTATGCCACGCGTAGGGTTAAATGAAGTCAGCCAAAAACGCGTGGTTGCGTATATGGATAGCATAGGCGACAGCAAGAAAAGTGAGCGCACTACGATAGGATTCGTGTTAATTGGCTTTATGGCTATAATGGCGATTTTGGCATATCTATGGAAGCGCAAAATTTGGAGCGACTTGCATTAGGATTAAACACAAATTACTAGATTCTAACAAAACTTAGAATCTAGTGCTTAAGGAAAGTAAAATGGCAAATTTAACACAAAAACTCACAAATATCTTTCGCCCATTTAAGCGGATTCGCAATGAGATTAGAAAAGTGCGAAGCGAAATCCAAAATATCAATGCAGACATAATCGCTCGTTATGCTTATAATACTATGCGCGACTTGGATTTAATAAGCAAAGATAAGAATTTGCTATCGTTTTATCTAAGGATTAGCGATAGAATCAATATTTGCAATAATCTTACAACAATGAAGCGTTATTTAAACGCCGTGCGTCCTGTGCGTGTGAGCAATTTAGTGCGCGTAGGTGGCGCAAATGACGGCGGATATATAATGATAAATCCGCAAATTGACTTGCTACACGCAAATATTAGCGAATCCACACACGATTTCCCCCCCCCCCAAGAGTTAGATTCTAGCAACGCAATTCAGCACCTTATCGACTTTAGCAACCCACCTTTTGCCATATCGCTTGGCGTTTCGCCCTACTCGCCGTGGGATTTGGATATGGCAAATTTCGGCTATAAAGTTTTGCAATATGATGCGAGTATTGACAAAGCCCCATACAATCACCCAAATATTACATTTCACAAAAAATTTGTCGGCGCAAAAGACGGCGCAGATACGATTGCTTTGGCGCGAATTATTGCGGAAAATGATTTACGCCAAAATGCTTGTAATGTCCTGCAATGCGATATTGAGGACTGCGAATGGGAGATTTTAGAGCAAATAGATTTAGGTGAAATGGCAAAATATTTTCCGCAAGTGCTATTTGAGTTTCACAACTGCAACCCAAATGATGAGCAATTAAGCCAAAGGCGAATAGCAATTTTAGAGAAAATCAAAGAATATTACACGCCCATTCACACGCATTTTAATTGCTGTGGCGCGGTGTATTATGCAAATGGATATTTTTGGGATTCGCTGGTAGAGGTGTCTTATTTGCGCAATGATTTGGTGGATAAAGACGCAACATTGCTTTGCGGTGTAGGAAATCTCCACATTGATTCACCAAATATAAAAGGCGAAGGAGATATTCCCATAATTTTTGATGATTTTTTATGTAGTAATTTGTAATTTATCATTGCGATATTTGGCGCAGTATAATAGATTGCTTCATATTCTATGAATACTCGCAATGACAGAGACAAAAAGTCATCATTGCTCTTTAAGTGTAACAAATATATTTTTGTTACAATTCGCCTTTTTTAGATTCATACAAAGGAAAATATTATGAAAAATCGTATTTTTGGGTTTTTAAAGACAAATGCAGTTAATTTGATTGTGTTTGCATTTTGCTTTTTTGGCGGTGTAGTGCTATTTAGCTCATATTGGATAACAAAGCATTTTGAAGTCAGGGATTTTGGGACTATTTTATTTCACTTGCGATTTCCATTACTTGGCAATGGTGTGCCTTTGGTAGGCTTATATTTGCTAAATGTCGTTTTTTTAAGCTTTATCATCGCATTTTGCATAGCTTGGACGCGCCAAAGTGCTAGGCTTTTGGCTTTGCTGTATGGCTATGCCATAAAAGCGTTTGATAAAATTAGCAACTTTAAAGTAAATATATTTAAAGTAGTGTTTGCCATTGCGCTATTTGCGCTTTGCACGAATATTGTGATAAATAGGTTTAAAATCAAAGATTATTTGCATACCCAAACACAATATTCGCAACTTTATGAGGAGCATTACAAACCATTTGATTTGGCGAATCTTAAAGATTTTTCACCAACGCAAAATCTAATTGTGATTTTAGTCGAATCGCTTGAATCTAATCTCACTACCCATATCGCCCAAAATGGGGGGGGGGAACGCACCTCTTAACCTAATCCCAAATCTACAAAAAATCGCCACTGACAATATCAACTTTTCTTTTAATAGCGGATTCGGCGGAATCGAGCAAGTTTTTGGTGCAAAAGGCACAATAAATGGCATTGTGGGTTATCTATGCGGTATTCCACTAAATATACCATTAAATTATTTTGAATCAAACAAATATTTTTTAAGTTCCGCTACTTGCATAAGTGATATTTTAAAAGATTTTGCTTATAAACAATCTTTTATAGCTGGGACAGACTTTAGCTTTGCTGGAAAGCGAAATTTTTTACAATCTCATAATATTGAAGTTATGGATTTAAAATATTTTCAAAATAAAGGTATATTGCCTAAAAAATTACCCAAAGATATGGAGGGCGTGTGGAGTTTAAAAGATGCAAAAATGTTTGAATTGGCAAAAGATTATTTGGAGCAAATAAGCGATTCGAATCCATTTGCGCTATATATTTTAACCGTTGATACACACGGACCGCAGGGCTATGTGGATAAAGAGATTTGCCCTAATTTGGATAATTCCTATGAGAGTGCTTATCTATGCACTGATAAAGTTGTGAGCGATTTTGTGGTTTATTTGCAAAATAGCAAATTTAAGGACAATACCACGATAGTAATTCTTGGCGACCATCTAAGTATCGCACATTTCATAAACCCACACACACAAAGAAATGTCTTTAATGCCTTTATCAACGCTAAATTTACCAAATACTCGCTGGATAAAACAAAAAATAGAAAATTAAACCATTTTGATATAACGCCTTTGATTTTGGATTCTATCGGCTTACGCGTGGAATCTTTTGGCTTAGGGCGAAATCCATTTTATCAAAAGAGTCTTATTGAAAGCGCGTATAATATAGGTAGTTTTAATGATGAGCTAAAATTACGCAATAAAGTTTATGATAGTCTTTGGGAGGCGAAGTAGAAACTTAAAACTAAATCATACACAATATTTATGAAACACCAAAATAGATACTTCGCGCTGTCGCAATTAGTATTGCAATAAGTTTTGATTGCTTCGTTTATTTTACTTACCTGCGATGACTAGGCAATAAATTCGTCATTACGAGTCAATTTTAGCGAATCACTTGAATCTAAAATGATTCGTCATTGCGAAGGCGAATCATAGATTCGTGCAAAGCAATCCACTTACTTATTCGCGTCATTGCGAGACTTGCCAAAGACAAGGCGAAGCAATCCAACCCCATTTGTCATTGCAAGTGAGTGAAACGAACGAAGTAATCCAAAAAATACATAGATTGCCACGATTTTGCTAACGCAAAATCTCGCAATGACGAGGTGAGGGAGCGTTTTTGTTAATGTCTCAATAGGACGCAATGTTTGTAAGTGAAAATTACTTTTGCGATTTGTATGACTTTGTCCTCGCAATGAGAAAAACTATCCACTCCGTCATTGCGAGACTTGCCAAAGGCAAGGCGAACAATCCAACCCATTTGTCATTGCGAGGGCTTTGCCCGAAGCAATCAAAAAATAAATCCGCACAAAATGCGAATCCTTTTGATTTATTCTAAAACGACAAGTAAAAAATGATTTTAAAAAGTAGAAAGAATGCAGATTCGGGGCAAAGCCCCGAAGATTCAGGCTAGACTAAGCGATTCCAAGCAATTAGAAGCGATATTTATAGCCTAATTGCACTGAGAATGGTTGATGAACGGTTTTGAAAACTTTATCATCGCCGTGTGCATACCAGCCAACGATTGGCAATTTCAAAGTAGCATCGATTCGGCTATTTTTGCCAATGCCAAATGTTAGACCTGTTCTAGCGTATAGTGGAGCGTTGCCACCGCCAAAACCTGTCCCCCACCAATATGAGTAACCTACACCGAAACCAGCGAATGCGCCAATTCCGCCATTGCTAACGAAATTAACGATAATATCTGCGTTTCCTGTTAAGTCAAAGTGGCTTAGATTGCTGTCGATTCCGCCAGAATACAACGCTTCAATGAATGCTCTTGCGCCGAAATAGTTATTTACGAATCCTTCAGCACCAAAGTTTAAAGCGACATTCCAAGCGTTAGCATCGAATCTGCCTTTGATATTGCTATCATAGATGCCGTATTTTGTGCCACCATCACCTGCGCTTGTATTCATCGCATAACCGCCATCGAAACCTACAAACATACCTGCTTGAGCTATTGCAGCGCAGGCTACTGCTGAGATAAGAATCTTTTTCATTGTGTAATTCCTTTCATAAAAAAATATAGAGAAAATCTCTGCAACCAAATCGGTGGCTATGAAAAATATTTAAATTTAATTTAAAATCTATTTAAAAAATCTAGCGATTCGCCATAGATTCGCCCCCAAAGCCACAAAAAATACGCGCTATAAAATTTCGCGCAATTTATTCGCCTCGCTCATCCATTCGCATAATTCATCGAATCTATCGCCTTTTATCATTTCTTTCGCGCTTTTTAGCTCTCTCTCATAGATTTCTATCGCTTCTAAAATCTCATCTTTATTTTGCTTGGCAATCTCGCTCCACATTACGCCACTGCTCTTTGCGATTCGCACCATTCCTTTGAATCCGCCACCCGCCACCGCGACAATATCTTGGGCTTTTTCCTGCTTTAGCACGGCGTTTGCGAGTGCGTAGCTCAAAATATGTGGCATATGACTGATGAATGCCGTG
>JBNMHH010000124.1:0-6144 GCA_050872665.1 Helicobacteraceae bacterium | reverse complement strand
GCTATTAAGATATAACAAAATATAACAATCAAAATATTTTGTTTAATAAATAATGATAATTTTATGATTTCAAATTTATCTATAAATAGTATCAATATAGCTAAAATCAATATTGACAAATAAGAAATATTTTTGATGACAAAATGACAATTAACGAAAAATGTTCTTAAATATATGAATAACAATACACAAAATATAAATATAATTATTCCATCTATTAAAATAATCATCATACTAATATTTTTAAATTCAATTATTGCTGAATATATCAATAAAATAGAAAATGGATGGACGATATTTACTTTTAAATTTTTCGTAAACAGTCTCGTAAATAAAGCTATACCTAAAAAGATTCAAGAATATAAAAATACTTTACCTATAATTGTTTGTTGCATAAATATACAAATATGTGCATTAAGCGAAATAAACCAATCATCAAACTTGGGGCTATATGTTATGGGATTATACTCATAAGGTAATTTTATAACAACTTCCACCAAATTCAACGCCACTACAACCATTATTAACGGCATAGCAAAATCCAAATAATCCTTAACCCACTGCTTTGCGTTCATTTTTTGTCCTTTAGATTAAAAATTTTGCCATAATAGCATAATTATCATATTTTTTGTAGTTTTATAAGATTTGTGTTTTTATCTACGCAAATGCGCCTTAGTCGCAAAGATACTTGCAAAAATAGCACATAGCGTCATACAAAGGCTAGTAGCACTTCCAAAGGCAAATAGCGCACCAAATTGCGAAGTCGCCAAAATCACAAAAGAAATAATGCTAGTTAGCGAAGCCAAAATGATACCCAAAATAGCGCGAATCCTACTTTGATGAAGCGCAAAAATCATATAGTCAATCCCCACCACACTCGCCAAAATCAGCCCAAAAATGCTAAAAATATTTACGCTAATCCCGCAAATTATCAGCACGCAAAGGCTTAAAATCGTAGCAAGTAGCACAAGTAGCGTCATAAGTCCGCCCATTTTTAGCCCAAAACACGCACTCAAAATCACAAACGCGCTAAAAAATGCAAGGATTTTTAGCACAATCGCATTGCGCTTTATACTCTCAAATCCGCGATTTATACTATCATTAAAGTCGATAAATCGCGCGTTGTGCGCCTCTAAAATGGCTTTGATTTCGCCACTATCGCTTTGTAAAAAATTAGGATTTTTTAGAAACATAATGCTTTGAATCGCGCTATTAGATTCGCTAAAATTGGACGAATCGGCGTTGTGATTCGTGCTTTTTACAATAAAACGATTTAGCTTAAAAATATCAAAAATATTATATAAATTATCTTTAAAATCAATGATTTTTAAATTTTTAATTTGATTTGAAAAATCAATAATCGCATTTTTTTCAAAGCCTAAATCTTTCAAAAAATTTGTATTTTTTTGCACTAAATCTACCAAAATTGCTTTTGCTTTGCCCTGCTCTTTTGGACTTAGAAAAACGCTACTAATCCCGCTATACTCGCTAATAATGCCTTTTTGCTGTAAGATTCGCCCTAAATCGCGCTCTTTTTCTATCAAATCATCGCTATTTTTGCCACTAAGTGCGATAAACTGCGTGTTTGAAAAATCCTGCATAATCTCACTAATGCGCAAAGTCTCATCAAGCAAAGCCTGTGGCGGGGCGTAATAGTGCTTGATATTGTCGCTAAAATCAAATTTTGCCATAAATGGCACAGCGCAAATTATAAGCGCACAAGGCGCAATAAGCCACTTTTTATTGCATTTTTTTAGCAACAGCGCGTAATTGATGAGGCAACGCCTAAAGATTCGCTTTGGTTTGGGGCGTGAATCTATCATTTGTGGCAATAAAAAATATGTCGCTATCATCGCCCCTAAAAGAGTAAATATGGAGATTGTGGCGATTTGGTGCAAAAATTCCATTTGCGATAGGAAAAAAATCGCATATCCGCTACACGCGATTGCTAAGCCGATGAGAAATACTTTTTTGAGACTACAAATAGGCAAATTTCTTTTATAATTTAGGCTTAAAAAGTGCATTGAAAAATCAAGCACTAACCCAATCAAACTCGTGCTAATGACAATGCTTAAAATATGCACTTTGCTAAGAAGCGCGAATCCCCCCGCTAGTCCGCATAAAAACGCAAATATAATGATAAAAATTAGCCTAAAAATCTGCGCACTGCCAAACGCACAAAAAAGCAAAATGCTAATCAAACTAAGCGATAAAATACTCATATATGCACTTTCAATATTGCCACGATTTTCCCCTACCGCTGAGAAAATCGCCCCTCCGCTAGATAGCAAAATCGCATTTTTTGCACTCGCCACAGCTTTAGATTCGGCGATGAAATTTAAAAGCGCACTTGATTGGACACTATCGCCCAAAATCCCCCGCGCAATGTAGTATTTTACGCCATTGTGATTAGCAAAAATTTTGCCACTACCCAAATCTATATTCATATTAGACTTTAGCAAATTAGAATGCGATGAGAGATTAAGAAAATCGCTCTGTATTGGCAAGATTCGCACTTCAAAGCTATTAAAAATATTTGCCATTGCATTATTTATAAAGTGCGAATCTTGCGTGATAATCTGTGTATAAATTTCATAATCCATTGTGGCAAGTTTATAAAAATCTAGTATTTTTTGAAAATTTTCGCCGTTTGTGAGATTTGTGCTTGATTCGCTAGATTCAAGCAAATCAATGATTTTACTAAAAATTTGCCATTTTTTATTTAGCTCTTTTAGCGATTCCAAAACTTCTAAATTATTGCTTAAAAACACAATTTCATTTGAGAGAGATTCGCGCATATTTTGCGTGATAGCCTTATCTTGTGCGTCTAAATTTATTAGCGTGTAAATATCAGATTCGACATTAAAATTACGCACGATTATGGCAACTAAGCATAGCGATATTGCTATAAAAATGCCATAAATTTTCCATTTCATTAGATTTGCGCCCACGCCTTAAAAATTTAATGAATCGCCACTACTTCACACTAAAAATATTTTCCGTAAAATCCCCATTGCTTTCCACTAAAATCACGCGATTGACAAACTCTCCGCCACTAATCTCAATATTTCTAAAGACATTTTTTAGCACACCTTTGGGTAGCAAAGACAGCTGCCAAGCGTCCTTATCGCCATTGATTACAAAATCAAAGCTATCTTGCAACGCCCCCAAATCTAACCGTATAATGCTTAAAAATAGGCTTCTATCATAATTTTGGCTAGTCGCCACCCACTCGCCATTTTGCAGTGAAAAAATGCCCTCCGCCGTAATCTTAATGTGGCTAATCACGGGCTTTGTCGTATCCCAAAACAGCTCATCATTGATAATAGAAAAGTTCCCATAGCTCACAAGCGCGTTTTTAAAACCGCGCAGTTTCTTGCTCTGCACGAAATCGCCTTTAATATTATCGCGCTTAATACTATGCAAATCCTCAATCCCAAACGCCCATATCTGCGCAAAAATCACGCATATTACTACAAAAAATCGCATTTTTATCCTCCTAAATTTATGTTGCGCTTTTGGCAAAAAACTTGCAGTTTTTCTTTAAAAATGCGCGGAATCTCATATAGCGATTCGCCATTTTTTATATCAACTGCCACCTGCGAAGTCTGCGCAAGGGTGAGTTTTTTGCCATTTTTGTCTAAAAAGATATATTGAAATTTTAGCACACTTTCGCACTCTATCAAATCTATGCGAATCCTAAAATCATCATTGAAAAAAATCGGCGCAATATATTTTAGCTCCATTTTAATGATTGGCATTGCAAAGTCATTTTTCCGCATAGCATTATAGTTGAATCCCACTTCGTCTAAAAACCTGCAACGCGCTGATTCGACATATTTCACATAGTTTCCGTGCCACATAACGCCCATTGAATCAATATCATAAAATTCCGCCTTAAATTCATAAGTGCGAGTAGCTAATGTGCTTTTAATCTCTCTCAAGTCAAATTCCTTGTATTTTTTGCCGAATAATCCCGCGAATCGCTTTGCGAATCATCGCCCGAATCTTTGCCCGAATACACACGCGAATCTAAATCGTCTAAATCACGCGGACTTTCCCAAAAATCATAAAAGCTAAACCACTGCGTAGGATTATTTAGCGTGTGGGTTTGCAGTGAATCCACATATTTTTGCACTAGCGGTTTTAGATTGGCAATCTTATCCCTCCCAGTGTGCGCGGCGGTGGTATCGCCTAGCGATTCAATCTCTACGCGATATTTGCCATTTATTTTTTCACACCACATTGCAGAGATTTTCGCCTCCAAAAGTTGCGCAATGATAAACGCACCTAGCGGAAAATAGCAGGGTTTGCCTAAAAAGTTCATTTTCACATTGCGCTTATTATTTAGTGCCACCCTATCGCCCATAATGCCGATATGTCCGCCGTTATCGAGGATTTCGCGCAATTCCAAAAGTCGCTTTATATCAATCTCATCGACATAAATATGCTCGATTTTTCGCCCACTCACCTTATCAATCATCTGCAAAAATTTTTCTGTATTTTTTTGATAGACAAAGCTGATAATGCGTAGGTTACGAAACTTCTGCGAGAGTGCGTGGGCGACTTCGATATTGCCAAAATGGCTCATCACCAAAATTTTCCCCCTTTTGCCACTGCAAAGCTCATTGATGAGTAAATTTTCGTCCTTTATATTTATGTCATTATGGTTGATTTTGCCTATCCACGCGGCGATTTTATCGCAAATCGCCCAACCAAAATGATAAAAATTGAGATAAATTTGGGGTTTATTTATGGATTTTTTTGCATTCTCTTGCAACAAATCGCCATTATTGTTGCAAAAATCCCCCGCAATTTTGTAGAATTTTGCCAAATTTTTGCGCTCTTTGGGCGAAAATGCGTAATAAATCAGCGTTACAAAAATCACAATGATATTTAGCAAAAATCTTGGCATAATTTTCACAAGCCAAATGGTAAGATTTAGCAAAAAATTTCCCGCGCATTCATCGCGCTCATACCACGACTCTTTGGGCGAATCGGTGGATTTGTGTGGCGAATCGTGGGCGGATTTTTTAGATTCGCGCATAGATTCGCGTGGCGATTCGCACAAAGATTCACTCTTAATTTTTTGGGCTAATTCTGCCATTTGCACACTCTTTTTTATCGCTTAGGATTTGAAAATAGATTTTATTATTTTTGCGCTCCACTTGCACTTCCACTTCGCTAAAAGGACGCAAAAAACTAATAAATTTTACGCTCTCAATATTAAAATTTTCACCCAAATTTAAATATTTTTTTGCAAGTTCAATCACACAGCTAACTTCCACAAAGCCCGGCATAAGCGGAAAGTTCGCAAAATGTCCATCAAAATAAAAGCTACCCTCATCAATGTAACTTTTTGCATTTAGCAAATCATTTTCCACGCAAATAATTTCAAATTTTGGCACAATTTTTTCGCTCACACACGCAATAAAATCCTTTTTAGTAATTTTGCCTTGATTATTATGTGGCAGTTTTGCGCGGATATGAAAATGGCGAATTTCTTTTATTTTTAGCGTTTTTATTTTCTCCACAATGCCCTTTTTGCCATTTTGTAAAAATAGCTCTTTGCCACTCGCACTAAGCGTAATAATGCAATGTGCGTGATTTTGTCCCTCAACCACGCCCACAAAGCAATCATCAATAATCCCCAAGCTACGAATTTGCGCCTCCAAGCTATCCAAATTCACGCGCCTTTCAAAAAACTTCACAATCCTATCCATTCGCCCCTGCAAAATTAACGCGCCATTTTCTATTTTCGCGCTGTCATTGCTAATAAAATCGCCACTCATTAGCGCATTTACCGACCAAGCAGAGCGAATCACAAGCCTTGAATCGCTATCCACACGCAAACTCACGCCACGAAATGGCACAAGTTTATCGCTAAAATGCGCGTTAAACGCCACCACACCGCTTTCCGTGCTACCATAAACCTCAAAAATATCTAAATTTATTGTTTCCCTAAAATGCGCCCGAATCGCGCTATCTAGCTTTGCTCCCGCGCTCACTATGGCTTTTAGCGCGGATAATGGGCGTAAATTGGGCTGTTTGGATAAATATTTTAAAAGTGTGGGCGAAGTGATTAAGATAAGATTTTTTTGGCGCGAATCGCATTGCGAATCTTTATGCGAATCACTGCTAGAT
>JBNMHH010000123.1:0-6189 GCA_050872665.1 Helicobacteraceae bacterium | reverse complement strand
GGGATTCGTGGCAAGATTCGCGCCTAAATTTTTGGATTTTTCGCTCATAGATTCGCCTTTTGAAATGCCATTGCAAAAAGTGCAATGCCAAATCCCGCAAACACCACCGCACAGAGCTTATCGATAATGTCAAATAGCCTATTTGTGATAGCGAATCGAAAGCGACTAGCCAAAATCATCACGGACAAAAACGCCGTATTTAGCCCACAAAATAGCAATAGCAGATTTATGGCAAGATTTTTATCCATATATGGCGCGACAATCACGCTAAAAAATATGATTGCCTTTGGATTTGAGAGATTTATGATTAGCCCTTTTAAGTAGCCACCGACTTTTGAATCGTGTGCAGAATCGCGTGAATCAAAGTCGATATTATTGGGCTTGGCGCGAAATAACAAAAACGCCAAATAAAAAAGATACGCGCCACCAAAAACGCCTAGCAAAACCTGCGCCAAATCGCCCTTTAAAATATGCGCGAATCCAAAATATAACACACATAGATAAACCACCCACCCTGTGGCAATCCCGCAAAGCGTCCTAAATGACGCTAAAAAGCCCTCTTTTAGTGCCACACGAAGCACGAGCAAAATATCTGGTCCGGGCGTAATTGCGCCCAAAAATGCGACAAAAAATATCAAAAAAATATCCTTTTACTTTATGAAAGCGCAATGTTAGCAATAAGCTACTTAAAGATTTAAAACTGCTTTTATATTAAACTGCAACGCAATTTATGAAAATTAAGATTTGCTTTGATTTTGGTAGATTCGCCTCGCAAATTGTCAAATCGCCCTACTCCTTAAAAAGCGATTTAAACATTTCCTCTTTTTGCTCTTTGGATAGTTGCGTTGAATCTGCGCTTTGCTCATCTGTGCTAATCGCACTCTGCCCTGCCATAGCAAAATCTTGCGTTTGCGCGTTTTCCGCGCCTATGCCATCGATTTGGATTTCTAATCCCAAAAGCATTGAGGCTAGGCGGATATTTACGCCGTCTTTGCCGATGACTTTGGGCTTTTGTTCGCTGTAAATGCTTACTATCGCCTTGTCGCCGTCAATTTTCACGCTTTTGATTTTGGCTGGGCTTAGCGCGTTTGCGATAAAGACTTCTGGAATCGCCGAATACTCGATACAATCGATATTTTCGCCACATAGCTTTTTGCTAACGGCGTTGATTCGCACACCTTTCACGCCCACACTCGCGCCCACTGCATCGACTCGTGGCGTATTGGACTGCACGGCGACTTTTGCGCGGACGCCGGGGATTCGCGCACATTTTATTATGCTAACTTCGCCATCACTGATTTCTGGCACTTCAAGGCGCAGTAATTCCTCCAAAAACTTCGGCGTAGTGCGACTTAGCTCGATTTGAATGCCGTATTTTTTGTCAAAATAGATATTTTTCAAAATGCACGAAATATTCTCGCCTACGGCGAATTTCTCGCCTTTTATGCGATTTTTGCGTGGCAGTTTCGCGCGAGTGGAGTCAATCTCCACAATGCTATCCTCGCTTTTCTTATCCACAAAAATCACCATTCCACTCACAATCTTGCCAATGTGGCTTTTTAGGCTCTCATAGATTTGATTTTCCAAACTTTTTTCCATAAGCGACTCAAAGTCCTTTAGCAAGGCACTTGTGATATTGCGATTTATGTCAATTTCGTTGATATTGATTTCTAACAAAATCTCATCGCCGATATGAAGCGAATCTGCCTCGATATTGGGCATTTTTAGCGCATCCTCTAGCGTGATTTCTTTTTCGCTGTTAAATGAGTGTGTGTTAGATTCGCTTGAATCGCCATTTGATTCGCCTTTAGATGCGCTCGATTCGCCCGAATCCACATTAGATTCACTCGATTCGCCCTTAGATTCGCGCAATTCCCGCGATTCCACCACTTTTAGTTTATAAAAAAGCCTTATGATTTTTTCTTTTTTGTCAAAATCGATGACATAGTTTTTGTCCTCGCCAAGTGTGCTTTTTGCTAACTTTAAAATCTCGCCCTCGAGTATATTTTGCACCGCCTCGACTTGCAAACCTTTCTCATAAGCGATGATTTCCATAATGTCTAAAATCTTATCCAAATGATTGTCCTTAAAAATTAAAATGCGTGGATTATAACAAATTTGCGCTAATTTTTAAGGGTAATTTGCTAGAATCCGCACTCAAAAATTTTAAAATCTAAAGGATAAGCAAATGGAATTAAAACTCGCCAAAACAGAGCTAAATGAGCGACAAAAAAGCATAACAGATAGCGAAATCATCAAAATCGCCACGCAACAAGGCAGTGCGACATTTTATTTAGACAAAGAAAATAACAACAAAGACTTACAAAAACTCCGCCAAGCCCTAGAAAAATCAAACAAATCCGTTCATTTAAACGAATTGCGATACGGGCTAGATAGCTATCTTTACGAATTGCATATCATAAGCTATTAAAATTTTTGGATTCGTGCTTGGATTCGCATAGAGATTCTCATACAGATTCGCTTTTGACAGATTCGCGCGTGGTGGCGCAAAAAAAACTCTTTATCAAAACCTTTGGTTGTGCGATGAATGAGCGCGATTCGGCGCATATTATCGCAGAATTGCGTCAAAAAGAGGGCTATGAAATCACAAATGAGCCAAAAGAAGCGGATTTAATCCTACTAAACACCCGCTCCGTGCGAGAAAAGCCAGAGCGAAAACTTTTTAGCGAAATAGGCATTTTTACACGACTGAAAAAAAATGGCGCAAAGCTAGGAATTTGTGGCTGCACCGCAAGTGCGCTAGGTGAGCAAATCATCAAAAAAGCCCCAAGTGTGGATTTCGTGCTTGGAGCGCGAAATGTCTCAAAAATCACGCAGATTTTACATACGCCAAAAGCGGTCGAAGTCGCCACAAATTACGATGAGAGCAATTACGAATTTGCGCTAAATAAGGGCGAATCGCATTTCCGCGCACTCATCAATATCTCTATCGGTTGCGATAAAAAATGCGCCTATTGTATCGTCCCGCACACGCGTGGCAAAGAGATTTCAATCCCGCTTGATATGATTTTAAAAGAAGTGCAATTTCGCGCGGACAACGGCGCAAAAGAGATTATTTTGCTAGGGCAAAATGTCAATAATTATGGTGTTAGATTTTCTACGCCCCATAGGCGCGTGAATTTCACAGAGCTTTTGCGCGAAGTAAGCGCGATTGAGGGTGTAAAGCGAATCAAATTTGTCTCGCCGCACCCACTGCATTGCGATGATGAGTTTATCGCGGAATTTGCGGGGAATCCAAAGATTGCCAAATACATTCATTTGCCCCTGCAAAGTGGCTCTAGCAAGGTTTTGCGCGATATGAAGCGCGGATATACCAAAGAGTGGTTTTTAAACCGCGTGGAGCGATTTAAGAGCCTTTGCCCGAATGTTGGCATCGGCACGGATATAATCGTGGCTTTCCCCACAGAGAGCGAGGCGGACTTTAAGGATACGCTTGAAGTGGTGGAGCGCGTGGAATTTGACACAATGTATAGCTTTATATATTCGCCCCGCACGAATACAAGCGCGTTTGACTTGCCTGAAATTGCTAAAAGCGTGGCGCAAGAGCGATTAGAGATTTTGCAAAATTTACATAAAAAAATATTAAAAAACAAGGCAAAACGCGAAGTGGGGAAAATATATAGCGTGATGATTGAAAATGTGGCAAATCCTACCACCTCGTCATTGCGAGGAAGCAAAGCGACCGAAGCAATCCACGATATAAAATTTGAAGGGCGCGGAGACAATGGCAGACTCGTGCATATCAAAAGCGAAAAAGCAATTAAAATCGGCGAAATCTATAATGCCAAAATCACAAGCGCAAAAAACGGCGCATTATTTGGGGAAATAATTTGAGATTTAGTGGATTGTTTTGATTTTTGTAAAATTATAGAAGTTAGATTCGCAAAATTTCAAAAAGCCTTTGCGAATCTATGAAAATTTTTAACGCGCGACTAAACACACGCTATATCGCCACCTCGCTGTGCGTCTGCGATTTCATCGCGACTCACAGCACCACGCGCACTCCAAACTATACAGCCATCAGTCGGACACGCCGTAGCACACGCTGGAGCGTCATTATGCCCCACGCATTCTACGCATTTGTCGGCATACACATAGTAAATTCCCTCGCCTGTGGGATTGTCATCATCATCGACAATCGCACTCACGGGGCATTCATCAATGCACGAACCGCACGAAATGCAAATATCAGTAATCTTAACAGACATTATATCTCCCTTGAAAAAATATTTTTGGCTAAAAGCCGATGAAATTGTAGGGTTTTTTGCTAAAAAAAGCTATAAATTTTTGGAATTTTTGTGGATTTGGGCGAAAATTTGTGGCTTTTTGGGTGGTAAAAATCGCGCGAATCTACGCACTAAAGCTATTTTCGCTTATCTCATCAAATAAAATTTCGCAATTTTCATCTAAACTAATATGAATCTCTTTAAAATCAAGTGCGTTTATATTATTTTCTAAAAGTTTTTTGACATTATCATATTGCACGGCTAAATGCAAAATATCATTTTTATAAAGGCTACCATTGATGATTCCCAAATTATTAAAAACCGCGCTAAAGTCAATTTTATCATTTTTTTGCTTTTTTATTTGTAGCAACGAATCGCGATTTTGCTCTTTTATCACAAGATTTAAAATGCCATTTTGCAAGGCGACAAGCGAATTTGTAAGGAATGTAAAGTCATCTTTATAATGCGCATTTGTGATTTTATCCACCAAATTTTCGTAAAAGTCGCCCACAAAGTTCGCGCCTTTGGTGTTTTTAAAAAGATTTGGCAAATTATCAATTTCAAATTTTAGTGGGCTATTTTTGGCGGATTCGGCGATTTGTGGGCGTTTTTTGAGGTGTGAGATGATGAGGTCGCCACCTTTTTCCCGCACAATCGCCCAATATTTCGCGCCAATTTGCAAGTCCGCGCTACTTTTTGCCTCTATGGTGGTGTTTCCAAGCCTTAGCGTGTAGCCCATTTTGCTTTTTTGCATAATCTCTAAAAGTAGCGGGAGCGTGGTATTGAAATTTTTGACTTGGCTATTTTGTGTGGTTTGGGCAAGTTTGGCAATATTTAAAATCTTTTGTATCATTTTTTTGACAAATTTTGTGCGATATTTTTGGCGATTTCAAAGCTAATATTTAGCTTTGAATCTTGCGGGATTTTGACTTCATCTTGCACTGTAAAAATGCGCACTTCATTGCATTCTCCGCCGATTTCATTATCTTTATGAATGATATTTAGCACCACCATATCACAATTTTTATTTTTTAGCATTTTTTTGGCATTTTGATTCGCGGTTTTTATCGTCTCTTGCGTGATTTCCTCACCAAAACTCTCTGCCTTAAAGCCCACAATATAACAACAATTGCTAAATTTATTAGAAATTTGCTTTAAAATATCATCATTTTGCGTCAAATGCAAATCCCACGATTCCCCGATTTGCTCTTTTTTTAGTTTGCCTTTTTCGCGTTCTTTAGGCACGAAATCGCTAATTGCCGCCGCCATAAGTAAAATATTACCTCTATCCTCGTCATTCTGAGCCGTAGGCGAAGAATCCAAACAATCGCTATTGATTCGTGGATTCTTCGGCGACTTTGTCGCCTCAGAATGACGATAAGGGGTATTTTGCAACGAATCTAATTTAGATTCAATAGCATTTTTAAAATCCGCACTTGATTTCACAGCGATTTTTTTCACACCTAGCGGAAGTGCAATGGGAAATTTTGAGGCAATCAGCGTAACATTTGCACCCAAATAATAAAAAGCAAGTGCCAAATTACTTGCTTGTTTGCCACTTGAATCATTTGAAATATGGCGAATCGAATCGATAGATTCGACACTACCACCGCCTGTAATTATGATATTTTTGTTGTGCCAAAAAATTTTTGTAACTTTGTCATTGCGAGAATCGCGAAGCGATTCGTGGCAATCCATAGATTCGTCAGTCTGAGCGTAGCGCGTAGCGCGTAGCGAAGAATCTAGAAAAATATTGTCATTGCGAGAATCTGCATTAGCAGATTCGTGGCAATCTATTTTAGCGATTCGTGAATCGCCTACGATTTTCTTACTTTTAGATTCGCTTGAATTTTCTCGCAAAAGGGCTGCACCCCCCACCCCGCTCCCCCTACGCGCCAAAAGCTGCCGCTTTTCGCTTTTAGGGGGAGAGCCTAGCTTTTCC